>CAVBPJ010000023.1:0-37250 GCA_963597265.1 Evtepia sp.
GTATTAACTATTATGCGTATTTTTTTGGAGGAGATTATTAATGATTAGTGCTAATAATGTAACACTTAGAATCGGTAAGAAGGCTCTTTTTGAGGATGTTAATATTAAGTTCACAGAAGGCAACTGCTATGGACTTATAGGTGCAAATGGTGCCGGAAAGTCAACATTTTTAAAAATTCTTACAGGACAGATAGAACCTAGCAAGGGTGATGTATCTATCACACCAGGCCAGAGATTATCTTTCTTAGAGCAGGATCACTTCAAGTATGATGAATATAATGTTCTTGATACAGTAATCATGGGTAATGAAAGACTTTACCAGATTATGAAAGAGAAAGAAGCTATATATGCCAAGGAAGATTTTACAGAGGAAGATGGTAATAAGGCAAGTGAGCTTGAGGCTGAATTCGCTGATATGAATGGCTGGGAGGCTGAGTCAGATGCTGCACAGCTTCTTAACGGACTTGGAGTTGGAACTGATCTTCATTATAAGACAATGGCTGAGCTTAATGGTAGTGAGAAGGTGAAAGTACTTCTTGCAAAGGCTCTTTTCGGTAATCCTGATATTCTGCTTTTAGATGAGCCTACTAACCACCTTGATCTTGATGCGATTGCATGGTTAGAAGAATTCCTTATTAATTTCGATAATACTGTTATTGTTGTATCACATGACAGATATTTCCTTAATAAAGTATGTACACAGATTGCAGATATAGATTATGCCAAGATTCAGCTCTATGCAGGTAACTATGATTTCTGGTATGAATCAAGCCAGCTTATTATCAAGCAGATGAAGGAAGCTAATAAGAAGAAGGAAGAGAAGATTAAGGAGTTACAGGACTTCATCCAGAGATTCTCTGCCAATGCTTCTAAGTCTAAGCAGGCTACTTCAAGAAAGAGAGCTCTTGAGAAGATTGAGTTAGACGAGATCAGACCATCAAGCAGAAAGTATCCATATATTGACTTCAGACCAGCAAGAGAGATTGGTAACGAAGTACTTACAGTAGAGGGAATCTCTAAGACTATTGATGGCGTTAAGGTACTTGATAATGTATCATTTATTGTAAACCACGATGATAAGATCGCATTTGTTGGTTCTAATGAGCTTGCAACAACTACACTTTTCAATATTATTACCGGCAATATGGAACCTGATGAAGGAAGCTATAAGTGGGGTGTTACAACTTCACAGGCTTATTTCCCTAAGGATAGTGCTGCAGAATTTAACAGAGAAGATACTATTGTTGAATGGCTTACACAGTATTCACCAGATCCAGATCCTACTTATGTAAGAGGATTCCTTGGAAGAATGCTTTTTGCCGGCGATGACGGTGTTAAGAAGGTTAAGGTATTATCAGGAGGAGAGAAGGTAAGATGTCTTATCTCTAAGATGATGATATGTGGAGCTAATGTGTTAGTATTTGATGATCCTACTAACCACCTTGATATGGAGTCAATCACAGCTCTTAATAACGGACTTATTAAGTTCCCTGGTGTAACATTATTTACATCACACGATCACCAGTTCATCCAGACAACAGCTAACCGTATTATGGAAATCGTTCCAAGCGGACAGCTTATTGATAAGATAACAACTTACGATGAGTATCTTGCAAGCGATGAGATGGCAAGAAAGCGTCAGGGCTTTGCAGAAGCAGCTTCTGATGATGAAGATTAATATTTAAGTAATGAATGGCAGCCGCACTTTATGTGCGGCTGTCTTTGCGTGTGAAACAAAGTTCTGGCGTATGAGCTACGAGCATGAGTAGCAATGAGAAGATATTGAGCTGCGAGTGCAGGCTGAGAATAAGAAAGATTGACAAATACCACACATTTGTTATACTTATCACATATTATATATGCAGGGGAGCATAAGGGCTGCGTAAGCAGTGGCTGCTGAGAGGGATTAAGTTCCGACCCGTAACCTGATGTGGATAATGCCACCGTAGGGATTCTTTAAAGGGCTTTTAGGCTCTTCATTTGATTGTTTCAATATCGAATTTCCACAAGGCTTATGATTTTTCCTGTTAATTACCCAGAATGGAGGAATACATATGGAATACGCAACACAGATGGATGCCGCAAGAAAAGGCATTGTTACTAAAGAGATGGAGATTGTTGCAAAGAAAGAGAATATAGATGTCGAGAGTTTAAGACAGCTTATAGCTAAGGGACAGGTTATCATTCCTGCCAATAAGAATCATAAGTGTCTTGACCCTAATGGTATCGGTAATAAGTTAAGAACTAAGATTAATGTTAATCTTGGTACATCAAGAGACTGTGTTGATCTTGATATGGAGCTTGAGAAAGTTAATAACGCTGTAAAGATGGGCGCAGAAGCTATTATGGATCTTTCTTCTTTCGGAGATACACAGAAGTTCAGAAGAAAGCTTACAGCAGAATGTCCAGCAACAATAGGAACTGTTCCTATATATGATGCAGTTGTATATTATCATAAGGCACTTAAGGATATCACAGCACAGGAGTGGCTTGATATTGTAGAAATGCATGCTAAAGACGGTGTTGATTTCATGACAATACATTGTGGTATCAACAAGGCTACAGCCAAGAAGTTCAGAGCAGACAAGAGACTTATGAATATTGTATCAAGAGGCGGCTCTATTATATATGCATGGATGGAGATGACAGGTAATGAGAATCCATTCTTTGAATACTATGACAGAGTACTTGAGATATGCCGTGAGTATGATGTTACAATGAGTCTTGGAGATGCATGCAGACCGGGATGTATTATGGATGCTTCTGATATCTCACAGATCGAAGAACTTGTAACACTTGGTGAGCTTACAAGAAGAGCATGGGAGAAGGATGTCCAGGTAATGGTTGAAGGACCGGGACATATGCCTCTTAACCAGATTAAGGCTAATATGGAGATTCAGCAGACAATATGCAAGGGTGCACCTTTCTATGTATTAGGTCCTCTTGTTACTGATATAGCACCAGGATATGACCACATTACAGCAGCAATCGGTGGAGCTATCGCAGCTACTTATGGAGCTTCATTCCTCTGCTATGTAACACCTGCAGAGCACCTCAGATTACCAGACCTTAATGATGTTAAGGAAGGTATAATTGCTTCTAAGATTGCAGCACATGCGGCTGATATTGCAAAGGGTGTTCCTGGAGCAATGGACTGGGATTACAAGATGGATAAGGCCAGAAAGGTTCTTGACTGGGAAGCAATGTTTGATGTTGCAATTGATCCTGAGAAGGCAAGAGCCTACAGAGCTTCATCTAAGCCTGAGAAGGAAGATACATGTTCTATGTGCGGTAACTTCTGTGCTGTAAAGAATATGAACAAGATTATGGAAGGCGAGATTGTAAGTATATTTGATGAATAATTAATGCTTAATGTGAAAGGCGGAATATGCATGAAAATGTGTATTCCGCCTTTTTCTTATATTTGCCTTGAGAGGGGATAAATGGTATAATATCAAGATGCGTGATGATGATATGAAGGAGTGAAAGTTATGGCAAATACAGCCAGCAGGAATGGCAGAAAGAATACCACTCAAAGCAGAAAAACGGGTACTCAGGGGAAGAAAACAAGCACTCAGGGAAAAAGGACTTCTACACAGAAGTCTTCTCAGGGAAAGAAGAATGGTAAGAAGAATGTGCAGACACAGACTAACCAGTTAAAGAATGACTGTATAATTCTTTTTTCTATAGCATGTGCGATAATTCTTATACTTAGTAATTTTAATATTGCCGGAACTTTAGGAAGAGGTATCAAATGGCTTATGTTCGGGCTGTTTGGTGTTATGGAGTATATATTTCCGGTACTTCTTGCGGGAAGTATAATTTTTCTTATGGTTAACAGGGACTTGTTAAGAGTTGCAAGAATTAAGACGGCGGCAGCATATGGCCTGTTTATTGTTTTATGTGCAATGGTGCAGTGTGTATACAACAATCCTGATATTGCAGATAACAGTATAGGAAGCATATTTACATATTGTGCAGATTATAAGGCAGGAGGCGGCTTCTTTGGAGCAGTGCTTTGTAAGGCATTAAGCCCTATTGGACTGATTGGAACATTTGTAATACTTATGATACTTGCAATAATATGTGTAGTCATTATTACAGAGCGTTCTTTTATATCAGGACTTAAGAAGGTTGGCAATGGAAGCCAGCGCCTTATGAAAGAAGCTAAGGAAGATTATTCAGCCTACAAGGAACATTCAGCAGGCAGACAGAATGATATGTCTGATGATGAATACAGAAAGTTAAGAGAAGAAGAGCGTGCCAGGGCAAGACTTAAAAGAATTGAGAAGAAAGAGAAACAGCTTGCAGAGAAGAAAGCAAGAGAAGAGTATCTTGCCAATGCCCGCATGAATAATGTTGTGCGCGGAGTTACTTCGGATACTCTTATAAAGGGTACAGAGGAACAGGCTCCAGATATAGATATTCATGAGATAGTTGTTGATACAGAACGCAACGATAAGTATTCGCAGGATATATACGAGCCTGATTATAGTACACATAAGTCTGATATGAATTCATATGAGACTGGTAAGAGTGTGAGTGAACCTGACGAGGATACATTTGAACTCGCATATGATGATATTGATAATAATGAATATTATTCAGATAATGAATCACATGAGGATGATATCCAGCCAGATTACATGAATAATGATTATATGAGTAACGATTATATGAGTGATGATGAGGTTACAGGTGCTGCGCCGGAAGATGCAGCTGAGTATGTGGAAAGCTCATATGAGGATGAGACTCCATATGATAATGATGAGACATTTGAAAATGATGTGACTAACGAAGAGCATAAAGAGGAACCAAAGCAGGTTAAGCCTGTTCATAAGCCTAAGAAGGCATATAAGTTCCCACCGGTAAGTTTATTAAAGAAGAATCCGGGTGCTGCTTCAGGTGGAAAAGCAGAATACAGAGTAACTGCACAGAGATTACAGGAGACTCTGCTTACTTTCGGAGTTAAAGTTACTATAACTGATATAAGCTGCGGACCTACTGTTACAAGATATGAATTACAGCCGGAACAGGGTGTCAAGGTCAGCAAGATTGTATCTTTATCAGACGATATCAAGCTTAATCTGGCAGCCGCTGACATAAGAATTGAAGCGCCAATTCCGGGCAAAGCTGCTATTGGTATTGAAGTTCCTAATAAGGAAGCCGGAAGTGTATATTTCAGGGAACTTGTTGAGTCTAAGGAATTCAAGGAAAGCCAGTCAGCAATATCATTCGGAGTTGGTAAGGATATTGCAGGAAAGACTATTATTGCAGATATTGCGAAGATGCCTCATATGCTTATTGCGGGTGCGACAGGTTCAGGTAAATCAGTATGTATCAACACAATAATTATGAGTATTCTTTATAAGGCAAAGCCGGAAGATGTAAGACTTATAATGGTAGACCCTAAGGTCGTTGAGTTAAGTGTGTACAATGGAATACCACATCTGTTATTGCCGGTTGTAACTGACCCTAAGAAGGCTGCGGGAGCGCTTAACTGGGCTGTTAATGAAATGACAGACAGATATAAGAAGTTCGCGGCAATGCAGGTTCGTAACATTAAGGGATATAATGATGTAGTTGTTAAGAAGAACAAGGAAGGTATAGACCCTCCAATGGAGAAGCTTCCACAGATTGTTATTATCATAGACGAGCTTGCCGACCTTATGATGGTTGCACCGGGTGAGGTTGAGGACGCAATATGCCGTCTGGCACAGCTTGCGAGAGCAGCCGGAATACATATGGTTATAGCTACACAGAGACCTTCTGTTAATGTAGTAACAGGACTTATCAAGGCAAATATTCCGTCTAAGATAGCATTTGCAGTATCTTCGGGAATTGATTCAAGAGTTATCATTGATATGAATGGTGCTGAGAAGCTGCTTGGAAAGGGTGATATGCTTTACTTCCCATCTAATCTTCCAAAGCCGCTCCGTGTACAGGGCGCATTCGTATCTGATGAAGAAGTTGAAAATGTTGTATCATTCCTTAAGGAGAATGCAGAGGAAGTATCTTATGATGAGAGTATCGCACAGGCTACTGTAAGTCAGGAGAGTATGCCGGGCAGCAGTAATAAAAGTGATGATGAGAGAGATTCACTTTTTGCTGATGCGGGAAGATTCGTTATTGAGAATGAAAAAGGCTCAATAGGAAGTCTGCAGAGACATTTTAAGATAGGTTTTAACAGGGCTGGACGAATTATGGACCAGCTTGCTGACGCGAAAGTAGTAGGACCGGAACTTGGAACTAAGCCAAGAAAGGTTGAGATGACAATGGAAGAGTTTGAAACACTTCTAAAGCAGCAGTAATGTAAGTAATATATACTATAAAATAAGGAGACGTAATGTATGAAGCTTTCAGAGATATTAAAAATATGTTCAGAAAATGAAGTCGCAGATTTCAGATACAGTGTTGTATGCGGCAGTACTGACGCTGATGTGACAGGAATTACATCTGATTCAAGAAAAATGCAGGACGGATATGCATTTGTATGCATTAAAGGTGCTGTGAGCGATGGACATAAGTATATTGACCAGATTAAGGATAAGGCATCTGTAATTGTTGTTCTTGATGGCGAATACGAAGCCAAGGATTGCAAGGCAGCAGTTGTAAGCACAGATAATACAAGACTTGCACTTGCACTTATGTCGGCAGCAGTTTATGGCAATCCTGATAAGAAGCTGTTTACAATAGGAATAACAGGAACTAAGGGAAAGACAACAACTACTTATATGGTTAAAAATGTGCTTGAAGCATGTGGTATCAAGACAGGTCTTATCGGAACGATTGAGACTATCATCGGGGACGAGGCAGTTCCTGCACATAATACAACACCTGAATCAATAGAGATTCACCAGTCATTTGCGAAGATGGTGGAGGCTGGCTGCAAGGCAGTTGTTATGGAGGTGTCTTCACAGGGACTTAAGCTCGACAGAACAGCAGGTATTATGTTTGATATAGGTGTGTTCACTAATCTTGAGCCTGACCATATCGGACCTAATGAGCATGAATCATTTGAAGATTATCTTAACTGCAAGGCTAAGTTATTCAAGCAGTGTAAGGTTGGTATTGTCAATGCTGATGATAAGCACACCAAGGATATTCTTAAGGGAGCAATATGTGAGGTTGAAAGCTATGGTATCGGAGATAATGCTGATATTAAGGCTGAGAACATTGAACTTTTACATGAACCGGGCAAGATTGGTCTTACATATGACTGTACAGGACTTGTTAATATGAAGGTTGAGCTTAATCTTCCGGGTAAGTTCTCTGTATACAATTCATTATGTGCGATTGCAATTACAAGACATTTTAATGTTGACAGTGAGGCACTTAAGGAAACTCTTAAGCATGTTAAGGTTAAGGGAAGAATTGAACTTGTAAAGGTATCTGATGATTTTACTTTAATGATAGATTATGCTCATAATGCCATGGCTCTTGAGAGTATTCTTACAACTCTTAAGGAATATCACCCTCACAGACTTGTATGCCTGTTTGGATGCGGTGGAAACCGTTCTAAAGAGAGAAGATATGAGATGGGTGAGGTTTCAGGAAAGCTTGCTGATCTTACTATTATCACATCGGATAATCCAAGATTTGAAGAGCCGGAGGCAATTATAGAGGATATTAAGACTGGTATTGCCAAGACTACTGGAAAGCATGTTGATATTACAGACAGAAAAGAAGCTATTAAGTATGCGATAGAACATGGTGAACCGGGTGATATTATCGTTCTTGCGGGTAAAGGCCATGAAGATTATCAGGAGATCAAAGGTGTGAAGTATCCAATGGATGAGAGAGTTCTTATCGCAGAGGTGCTTGAAGAATTGAAGGGTAATTAATGTACGCAGATGTAATTATAGACATTTCAATTGAACAGCTTGATAAGACATTCCAGTATGCAGTTCCTAAGGAACTTGAAGAAGTTATTGAACTAGGTATGTCTGTAGATATTCCTTTTGGCACAGGAAACAGACAGATAACAGGATATGTTGTCGGTTTAGGAGACAAGGCAGCATATCCTGTTGAAAAGATAAAATACATTACAGGAATTACTGAAGGCAGAGTGACTGCGGTAAGCAGGATGTTAAAACTTGCAGCGTGGCTGAAGCACAATTACGGCTGTACCATGAATCAGGCAATTAAGACTGTTATTCCTGTAAAGGATAAGGTTAAACAGAAGGAAAAACGCTCGGTTAATCTTATTATAGATAAGGCAAAGGCACAGGAATATCTTGATACATTTGCAAAGAAGAATGCCAGGGCTAGATACAGACTGTTAGAGGCACTTATTAATGAGCCTGTAATAGATGAAAGTATTATTAAATCCAAGCTTAATATTACCACACAGACGGTCAAAGCGTTTGAAGATATGGGGATTGTCGAAGTCAGGTCAGAGGATATGTACAGGAATCCGGTAAGAAATGTTACGGGAGAAAGAAAGCATATTGAGCTTAACAGGCAGCAGAGAAATGCTGTGGATACAATAATAGCTGATTATGATAATGGCAATTATAAGACATATCTGCTTCATGGCGTTACAGGAAGCGGTAAGACTGAAGTGTATCTTGAGACGATTGAGCATGTGCTTAAGCAGGGAAAACAGGCAATTGTGCTGATACCGGAGATTGCACTTACATTCCAGACTGTGCAGAGGTTTTATCACAGGTTCGGGGATAAGGTATCTATTATGAATTCCCGTATGTCCAAAGGAGAACGGTATGACCAGTTTCTGCGGGCGCAGAGAGGTGATATAAGTGTAATGATTGGACCGCGTTCAGCACTGTTCACACCGTTTTCAAATATAGGGCTTATAGTAATAGATGAAGAGCATGAAGGAGCTTATAAGTCAGAGACTGTTCCAAGATATCATGCAAGAGAGGTTGCAGACCATATTGCCAGGGAAGCAGGGGCTTCTGTAATATTAGGTTCAGCAACACCATCAATGGAAAGTTACTATGCGGCAATGAATGGACTTATAGAGCTTATTAAACTTGACAGCCGTGCAGGAAGCGGAAAGCTGCCATCAGTTGATATTGTTGACCTGAGAGAAGAATTAAGACTTGGAAACAGGACAATATTCAGCAACAGGTTAAGAGAACTTATGAATGACAGACTTGCAAAGCATGAGCAGATAATGCTTTTCCTTAATAAAAGAGGTGTGGCAGGATTCATATCATGCCGCTCATGTGGAAAGGTTATGAAATGCCCTCATTGTGATGTTTCACTTACGGAGCATGCTAATGGCAGACTTATGTGCCATTACTGCGGATATACAGCACCTAAGATAACTGTGTGTCCGTCATGCGGTTCAAGATATGTTTCCGGTTTCAGGGCAGGAACGGAAGGCGTTGAAGAACAGGTTAAGAAAACATTTCCACAGGCAAGAGTGCTTAGAATGGATATGGACACAACAAGAGGCAAGGATGGACATGAAAAGATTCTGTCAGAATTTGCCAACGGTAATGCTGATATTCTTATAGGCACACAGATGATTGTCAAAGGACATGATTTTCCAAATGTAACGCTTATGGGAGTGCTGGCGGCAGATATGTCGCTATATGCAAGTGATTTCAGGGCTGCTGAGAGAACTTTCCAGCTTCTTACACAGGCAGCAGGAAGGGCAGGAAGAGCAGAGAAGAGCGGCAATGTAGTTATACAGACATACACGCCTGAGCATTTTAGTATTGTTAGCGCGGCTAATCAGGATTATAATTCTTTCTATGAGCAGGAGATTGCTTACAGAAAGCTGTGCGGATATCCGCCAGTGGATAATCTTATGAAGATTATGTTATCATCAGTTGATGAGGCATTATTGACTAAGATTGCAGCATGGGTTAAAGCATTTGTGGATAATAACTGTAAGGTTAAAGGTCTTATGTGTATAGGTCCGGCAGATGCACCAATATATAAGATTAAAGATGTGTATAGTAAGATAATCTATGTAAAACATAAAGACAGGGAAGTTCTTACTGATATATATGAGAAGCTTGATGATAATATTGTAGGAAATCAGGCTTTTAAGAATATTAATGTACAATATGATATTAATGGATAATCAAGAGGAGGATTATATGGCAATAAGAAATATTAGAACACTTGGAGATGATATATTAAGATCTAAGGCAAAAGAGATTACAGAGATGACACCAAGAATTGAAGAACTTATCGATGATATGTTTGAGACGATGTATGAGGCTAATGGTGTAGGACTTGCAGCACCTCAGGTTGGAATCAGAAAAAGACTTGTTGTTATTGACTGTGGAGATGATCCGATTGTTCTTATCAATCCAGTTGTATTAGAGACAAGCGGAAGCCAGACAGGACTTGAAGGATGCTTAAGCGTGCCTGGAAAGACAGGAGAGGTTACAAGACCTAATTATGCCAAGGTTAAGGCACTTAATGAGAACATGGAAGAGATTATAGTTGAAGGAGAGGAACTTCTTGCAAGATGCCTTCTTCATGAGATTGACCACCTTGATGGCATAATGTATGTTGATAAGGTTGAAGGAGAACTTCTTTCTACAGATGACCTTGAAGAAGAATAATTAATGAAAAGGGGAACAGAATGCGAGTAGTATTTATGGGTACACCCGATTTTGCGGTAGGAACACTTAAAGCAATAATCGAAGCAGGACATGATGTTGCAGCAGTTGTCACACAGCCTGATAAGCCAAAGGGAAGAAGCAAATCACTAGTTTTCTCACCGGTTAAAGAGGAAGCTGTGGCACACGGAATCACAGTTTTACAGCCAGAGAGAGCAAGAGATGAAGCATTTGTTGAAGAATTAAGAACATATAATGCGGATGTAATCGTTGTTGTAGCATTTGGACAGATACTACCAGCAAGCATTATTAATATGCCGAAGTATGGCTGTGTTAATGTTCATGCATCACTTCTTCCTAAGTACAGAGGTGCATCACCAATCCAGTGGGCAGTTATTGACGGCTGTGAGTATTCAGGCGTTACAACCATGAAGATGGATGAAGGTCTTGATACCGGAGATATTCTGATGGTTGAAAAGGTGAAGCTTGATGCTAAAGAAACTGGCGGAAGTCTTTTTGACAGATTAAGTGATGTCGGTGCAAAACTTTTAGTAAAGACACTTGATGGACTTGAGGCTGGAAGTATTACACCTGTTAAGCAGGATGATTCAGAAAGCACTTATGTAAAGATGCTTCATAAGTCATTCGGTAAGATGGACTTTAATAAGAGTGCTGCCGAACTTGAAAGACTTATAAGAGGACTGAATCCATGGCCTAGTGCATTTACTTATATAGACGGTAAGATGTTAAAGATATGGGATGCAGATGTTGCTGATAATATTGATGAAGTACAGACAGATGAAGTTAAGCCGGGACAGGTTGTCGCTGTAGGTAAGAATACATTTACAATTGCCTGTGGACAGGGCTTCTTAGTTGTTAATGAGGTTCAGTTGGAAGGCAAGAAGAGAATGGACAGCGGTTCGTTCTTAAGAGGCAATCAGTTAGAAGCAGGTGTAATGTTAGGAGAATAAGCAGAATCTTAAAGGATTCAGAAAAGAGGTATTATGGTAGCTTTATATAGTTATTATGGATATGGATATTACTATGATCCAATGTACATTCTGATAATAATATCATGTGTTATTGCACTGATAGCACAGGTAAAGGTAAAAAGCACATTTAACAAGTATTCCAAGGTGTCATCTTCAAAAGGAATGACAGGTGCAATGGTTGCAGAGCAGCTTTTAAGAAGCCAGGGAATATATGATGTATCTATTCAGAGAGTATCAGGAAGCCTGACAGATAATTATAACCCAAGAAATAAGACACTTAATCTGTCTGATTCTGTGTATAATTCAACATCTGTTGCGGCAATCGGAGTAGCAGCCCATGAAACAGGACATGCTATTCAGCATGCTTACGGATATGGCCCTTTAAGTTTCAGAACAGCACTGTTTCCGTTAGCAAGCGTTGGTTCACAGGTGTCATGGATTCTTATTGTGCTTGGTCTTATATTCGGCTCAACTAATATACTTGTTGATATCGGTATTCTTATGTTCAGTCTGGCAGTACTTTTCCAGCTTGTAACATTACCGGTTGAGTTTAATGCTTCTGCAAGAGCTTTACAGCTTCTTGAGTCAGAAGGATTCCTGTATGGAGATGAGAACAGACAGGCAAGAAAGGTTTTATCAGCAGCAGCCATGACATATGTTGCGGCAGCAGCTACAGCAATTTTACAGCTTTTAAGACTGATTTATTTATTTGGAGGAAGACGCCGTGACTGATTCGGTGAATTTAAGGGCAGTTGTACTGGATATACTTATGGAAATCAATGAGAAGGGTGAATTTTCACACCTTCTCATTAATAATGCACTGACAAAGTACCAGTACCTTGATAAGAATAAAAGAGCATTTATAAGCAGATTATCACTTGGAACAATCGAGAACAGGATTGAACTTGACTATATAATAGATCAGTTTTCCAAGACTCCTGTAAGAAAGATGAAGCCGCTTATAAGAAATATATGCGAAATGTCTGTATACCAGATAATATATATGGATAATATTCCGGATTCAGCAGTGTGCAACGAGGCTGTAAAGCTGGCTACAAAGCGCGGATTCACAGGACTTAAGGGCTTTGTGAACGGAGTTTTAAGAAACATCGCGAGAAATAAAGACAATATCACATATCCTGACAGGAATAAGGATATTGAACAGTACCTTTCTGTAAAATACTCAATGCCATTATGGATAGTTAAAATGTGGCATGAACAGCTTGGTATTGATAAGACAGAGGAAGTTCTACTCGGATTTAAGCAGGAGAAAAAGACTTATATAAGATGTAATACGGCAAAGGCGTCCGTTGAAGAGATAAAGAATATTCTTTCACAGGAGAATGTATCAGCAGCAGAAGTTGAAGGCATACCGTATGCATTAGAGATTAAGGATTATGATTATATAGCAGGACTTAAAAGCTTTCAGGACGGTCTGTACCAGATACAGGATATAAGTTCAATGACAGCAGGGTATATGACAGGTTTTAAGGCTGGGAACACAGTAATTGATGTGTGTGCAGCACCTGGAGGCAAGAGCATTAATGCGGCGATAAGTGTTGGAGCTGATGGCAGGGTATATTCGAGAGATGTATCAGATTATAAGGCAGGACTTATTGAAGAAAATGTATCAAGACTCGGGCTTGATAATATAGAAGTTCAGGTAAAAGATGCACTTGTAATGGACGAGTCGATGAAGGAGAAGGCGGACGTTGTTATAGCCGACCTTCCATGTTCGGGACTCGGTGTTATGGGAAGAAAGCCGGATATCAGATATAATATAACAGAGGACAAGCTGGTTTCATTAAAAGAACTTCAGCAGAGCATACTTTCTGTAGTACAGGCATATGTTAAGCAGGGCGGTATAATGATGTACAGTACCTGTACAATCAATTCAGAAGAAAATGAGGCCAATGCTGACTGGTTATGCGAAAAATATGGCTTTAAGAAGATAGAATACAGACAGATTCTGCCGGGAAAGAATGGCGGAACAGATGGATTCTTTGTTGCAAAACTTAGGAGAGAATAGACATGACAGATATTAAGTCACTTAATTATGATGAACTTGTAGCATATATGGCTGAGCTTGGTGAGAAGAAGTTCAGGGCAGGGCAGCTTTATCAGTGGATGCATGAAAAACTGGCAGACAGCTTTGATGAATGTACCAACCTTTCCAATGCATTAAGACAGAAACTGAAAGAAACATCAGAATATGTATGCCTTGAACCTGTAAGGGTACAACATTCCAAGCTTGACGGAACAGAGAAATATCTGTTCAGATTATCAGATGGTAATTATGTTGAAAGTGTACTCATGAAATATCATCACGGTAATTCTGTATGTATATCATCACAGGTAGGTTGCCGCATGGGATGCCGGTTCTGTGCCTCAACACTTAATGGCAAAGTAAGGGATTTAAGACCATCAGAAATGCTTGACCAGATATACAGAATACAGAAGATTACTGGTGAGAGAGTAAGCAATGTTGTGGTTATGGGTTCAGGAGAGCCTATGGATAACTATGATAATCTTATTAAATTTATAGAGCTTCTTAATGATGAGAGAGGACTTAATATAAGTCAGAGAAATATTACAGTGTCATCATGCGGAATAGTGCCTAAGTTAAAGGAACTGGCTGACCTTAAGTTACAGATTACACTTGCTATTTCACTGCATGCGCCTAATGATGAATTAAGAAAGACAATGATGCCAATAGCTAATAAGTATTCAATTGAAGAGATAATGGATGTATGCAGGTATTACATAGAATGTACTGGCAGAAGAATCTCATTTGAATATAGTCTTGTTAAAGGTGTCAATGATTCAATGGAATGTGCAAAACAGCTGATTGATCTTGTTAAAGGCATGAACTGCCACATTAATCTGATACCGGTTAATCCTATCAAGGAGCGTGATTATAAGCAGACTGGTAAGGATGAGGTGTACGCATTTAAAAATAAGCTTGAAAAGAACGGAATTAATGTTACAATTAGAAGGGAAATGGGCAGAGATATTGATGGTGCCTGTGGACAGTTAAGGAATAAGTATATGGAGGATGTTGATGAAAGCAACGGCGATTACTGATATAGGCAAGACGCGTGCCGTTAATCAGGACTATATATATACATCTGTTGACAGGGTTGGATGCCTGCCTAATCTGTTTATTGTAGCAGATGGAATGGGCGGTCATAAAGCTGGTGATACAGCTTCACGTTTTACAGTTGAAACTATTAAAACTCTTATAGAACAGTCACAGGAAAAAGACGCAATATCCGTTATTAATGATTCGGTTAAGATGGTTAATGGTCTGCTTTTACAGAAAGCATCTGAATCAGAGGATTATTATGGTATGGGAACAACGCTTGTTATTGCAACCATATATGATAATGTGTTAAGAGTTGCTAATGTAGGAGACAGCAGATTATATGTCATAGATGACAATGATATAACTCAGATAACAAGGGATCATTCTCTTGTTGAAGAGATGGTTCTTGCAGGACAGTTAAGTAAAAGCGAGGCAAGAACACATGCCAGAAAGAATGTCATAACAAGGGCAATCGGAGGAGAAGAACAGGTAGAACCTGAGATGTTTTCAATAGACCTTAAGGAAAACAGCAAGATTCTTATGTGTTCTGACGGTCTTACTAATATGCTTGAGGACGCGGAGATATTAAGCATAGTAAGGAATAATGCTGACATAGAAGATGCAGCGAGACTGCTTGTTGACAGAGCGAATGAGAATGGCGGTAAGGATAATATTTCAGTTATAATTGTAGAACTGTAAGTGAAAGGGATAGGTTATGTTAAGAAAAGGAATGTTTTTAGCTGACAGATACGAGATAATCGAGCAGATTGGCACAGGCGGAATGTCAGATGTTTACAAAGCAAAGTGCCATAAGCTCAACAGATATGTTGCTATTAAGGTTATGAAGTCAGAATTTAGTGAAGATAAGACATTTGTATCTAAATTCAGGGCAGAGGCACAGTCTGTGGCAGGATTCACACATCCTAATGTAGTTAATGTATATGATGTTGGCGATGAGAACGGAATATACTATATCGTAATGGAACTTGTAGAAGGTATAACTCTTAAGAAATATATTGAAAAGCGCGGCAAGCTTCCATTTAAAGAAGCAGTAAGTATAGCAATTCAGGTTGCTAATGGTCTTGATGCAGCGCATAAGCATCATATTGTTCACAGAGATATCAAGCCTCAGAACATTATTATATCTAAGGAAGGCAAGGTTAAGGTTACAGACTTCGGAATTGCCAAGGTTGCTTCATCAAGCACAATTAATTCATCTTCTACAATGGGTTCTGTTCATTATATTTCACCAGAACAGGCAAGAGGTGGATATTCAGATGAGAGAAGTGATATATATTCACTTGGTATTACAATATTCGAGATGTTAACAGGAACTGTTCCTTTTGACGGAGATTCTACAGTTGCAGTTGCTGTACAGCATATTCAGGATGAGATACCTGCTCCTTCTACAGTGGCAGCAGATATTCCGGTAAGTATTGATAAGATAGTACTTAAGTGTACACAGAAGAAGCCTGACAGAAGATATCAGACAGCAGCAGAGCTTATAACAGACCTTAAGAAGTCGCTTGTTATGCCTGATGAAGATTTTGTTGTAATGGCTCCTATGTATGCAGCTTCTGGTGCAGCAGCATCAGTTACAGCAGATGCACTTAATGCTAAAGAAGCCAACGCAGAAGAGAATGACGACATATTATCAGATGATGATGACGATATGTTTATTGAAGATGATGATAATGAAGAAGAAACAGAGAATAATATAGAAGAATCAGATGATGATGACGATGTAGATATCGATGATGAAAGCAATGATAAGCTTGATCTTATTATGAAGATAATCGGTATCGGAATTGCTGTTATTATTCTTATCGTTACAATATTTGTTATTGTTAAGCTTGTGGGAAGCACAAGATCTTCTAATAACGATAATACAGAGACAACTTCAAGCATAGAGGAAACCGTATCAACAGAAGCAGGTAAGGATACAGTAACAGTTCCTAAGGTTGAAGGTATGACTAAGGATGATGCTATCAAGGCTCTTAATGATGTAGGACTTGGCTATAAGCAGGTTGTACAGAGCTCTAAGACAGTTGCCAAGGATACAGTTATATCACAGGGAACTAAGGCTGGTGCCAAGGTTGCCAAGAATACACAGATTATTCTTACTATAAGTGGTGGAGAAGATGTTGTTAATGTAACAGTTCCATCAGTTACAGGGGAAACAGAAGACGATGCGAGAACAAAGCTTGAAGCAGCAGGACTTAAGGTTGCTGTTGATTATGATTACAGCAGCACAGTTGCAGAGGGTAAAGTAATCAAGGCTTCTCCATCAGGAAGTGTGGCACAGGGAACAACAGTTACAATTACTGTAAGCCGTGGCAAGCAGATTCAGAATGTTACAATGGCTAACCTTGTTGGAAAGACAGAGTCAGAAGCAAGACAGTGGCTTGAAAACAATGGACTTAAGGTTAATGTTTCTTATACAACATCAAGTGGAACATATGGTTATGTAGTTTCAAGTGATTACTCAGAAGGAACTTCAGTTCCAGAGGGAACAACAGTTACAATTACTGTAAGCCATAAGCAGCAGGAAACAACAACAAAGGCTACAGAGCCAACAAAAGCTACAGAAGCAACACAGCCATCTTCAGATGCAGCACAGAATTAATCAGGTATAATTATTTATATGCAGGGAAAGATAATTAAAGGTATCGCTGGTTTCTACTATATACATGTAGAAGCCAGCGGTATTTATGAATGTAAAGCAAAGGGAATATTCAGAAACCGTCATATTAAGCCGCTTGTTGGCGATAATGTGGAGATAGAAGTTATTGATAAGGATAATTTCAAAGGAAATGTGGTTGATATTCTCCCAAGAAAGAACGAGTTAATAAGACCGGCGTCAGCCAATATTGATCAGGCAATGGTTATATTTGCAGTAAAGACACCAGAGCCTAATTTTAATCTCCTTGATAAATTTATTCTTATGATGAATTATCAGGATGTTCCAACAGTTGTATGCTTCAATAAAGAAGAACTGGCGGACGATGAATACAAGGATGAATTAAAGAAGAAATACGAAGGCTGCGGTTGTGAGTGCATATTCATAAGTGCAAAGAATAATATCGGCATTGACAGAGTAATGGAAGTGCTGAAAGGAAAGACAACAGTGCTTGCGGGACCATCAGGAGTTGGAAAGTCGACACTTACCAATCTGCTTATACCGGGAATGGATGATGAACAGGAAGAAATCAGCCAGACAGGTGAAGTGAGCAGGATAGGACGAGGAAGGCATACTACAAGACATTCCGAAATCTATAATATATGCACAGAAACATATATATGTGATACACCGGGATTTACGTCACTTAATCTTCCTGATGTTGAGAAAGAGGACTTGAGATTCTATTTTGAAGAGTTCACCCCATTCGAAGGACAGTGCAGATTCAATGGCTGTATGCATGTAAGCGAACCAGGATGTGCGGTTAAGCAGGCTGTGGAAGACGGTGTTATCAATTATGACAGATACAAGTCATATGTAGATATATATGAAGAAATAAAGAACAAGAAGAAGTACTAAATGTACTTATAAACAGAAAGGTTGTTAATTATGAGTGGTTTAAAAAAGATTTTGTCACCATCAATATTATCAGCAGATTTCAAGAAGCTTGGAGAAGAACTTGAAACTATTGATAAGGCGGGAGCTGAATATGTTCATGTAGATGTTATGGATGGACTTTTTGTAAAGAGTATTTCATTCGGAATGCCGGTTATCAAATCAGCAAGAAGTGCGACTGACAAGGTTTTTGATGTTCATCTTATGATTGAAGAGCCTATCAGATATATAGAAGATTTCGTTAAGGCAGGAGCTGATATAATTACAGTTCATGTTGAGGCCTGCAAGGATGTTGTTGCTACATTGGAGAAGATTAAGGAATGTGGAGTTAAAGCAGCTATAACACTTAATCCTCCGACACCTGTATCAGCAATTGAGCCTTATCTTGATAAAGTTGATATGGTTCTTGTAATGAGCGTTAATCCGGGATTTGGAGGACAGAAGTTCATACCAGAATCACTTGATAAAGTAAAAGAAATCAGAAGGTTATTAGATGCCAAGGGACTTGATACAGATATCGAGATTGATGGTGGTGTGAACGCCGGAAATCTTGCATCAGTGCTTGAAGCAGGTGCTAATGTAATAGTAGCAGGTTCGGCAATCTTTTCTGGAGATGTAGCTGGTAATGTTAAGAAGTTTAAAGAAATAATGGGCGCGTGGTAAAACCACACGCCCATTAATACTATTCAATAATATTATACGTTGAATCTGAAAAGGATTACATCGCCATCTTTAACGACATACTCTTTACCTTCCATTCTTACAAGACCTTTCTCTTTAGCTCCATTATATGAACCACAGTCAAGTAAATCCTGATAGTAAACAACTTCTGCTTTGATGAAACCTCTCTCGAAATCACTGTGAATCTTACCGGCTGCCTGAGGCGCTTTAGTTCCCTTAGTGATTGTCCATGCTCTTGTCTCTGTCTCACCTGCTGTCAAGTAGCTGATAAGACCAAGGATGCGGTAGCTTGCTGCGATAAGCTTATCAAGACCTGAAGAACTGATACCAAGGTCTTCAAGGAACATCTTCTTCTCATCTTCGTCTAATTCAGAGATTTCCTGCTCAATCTGAGCACAGATAACGAATACTTCACAGTTATCCTTCTTAGAATATTCTCTTACTCTTGCAACATATTCGTTGTTAGCACCATCATCTGCAAGGTCATCTTCTGATACATTAGCTGCAAAGATAACAGGCTTGGCAGTAAGGAGATTGTATTCCTTCATGAATGCTTCTTCATCTTCATCCTGACACTCAAAGTTCTTGGCTAAATTACCTTCCTCAAGGAATGCCTTAAGTCTTTCAAGAAGGTCGCATTCTTTAGCAATATCTTTGTTGTTATATGAAGCACGCTTCTGCTTAGCGAGTCTCCTGTCTAATACTTCAATATCTGAGAATATAAGCTCAAGGTTGATAGTCTCAATATCTCTGATTGGGTCAATAGAACCATCAACATGAACGATGTTAGAATCTTCAAAACATCTTACAACATGAACGATAGCATCAACCTCACGGATGTTGGCAAGGAACTGGTTTCCAAGACCTTCCCCCTTAGATGCGCCTTTAACAAGACCGGCGATATCAACAAATTCGATAACGGCTGGTGTTATCTTGGCTGAATTATATAAAGCGGCAAGCTTGTCAAGTCTGTCATCCGGAACTGCAACGACACCTACATTAGGGTCGATAGTACAGAAAGGATAGTTAGCTGATTCAGCTCCTGCCTTAGTAAGTGAATTAAAAAGGGTACTTTTGCCGACATTAGGCAAACCCACGATACCAAGCTTCATAATAGAATCTCCTCATTAATTATTCTTATGATTATTCGTCCCAGGGTTCTTAAAAATGTAAAAAAGAATCCAGTACAAATTAATATTATACAAAATAATTCTGTGAAAAACAATACAATATTTTCATACTAAAATAATTTATATAAGATTATAAGAATATGTCTATATATTGTACTAAAAATAGACGATAAACACTATATAAGCAATCGATAGCAGATGCTATGGAAAATGCTGGATTTAGCAATGAAGAACCTTAAATTAACTTAAAAAAAGGCTTGTTTTTTATACACTTTAAGTATAAAATTGACCTTAAAGTGGTGGAAAGTGGAGCCTAATGGTAGAAAGTGGGGTGCGATAGTTATGTTGATGGGCGAATACAACCATACAATAGATGCTAAAGGCAGACTAATCGTACCAGCTAAGTTCCGTGAGGTTCTGGGAGATGAATTCGTAGTTACCAAAGGACTTGATAACTGCCTGTTTGTCTATCCTAATGATGAATGGCAGAAATTTGAAGAAAAGTTACAGACATTACCACTTACCAATAAGAATGCAAGACAGTTTACAAGATTCTTTCTTGCAGGAGCAGCAAGCGTAGAGGTGGATAAGCAGGGCAGAATACTTCTTCCATCAGTTTTACGCGAGTTTGCAGGATTGGAAAAAGATGTGGTTTTAGTGGGCGTTGCAAGCAGAATAGAAATCTGGAGCAAAGACCGCTGGCTGCAGAGTATCAGTACCTATGATGATGATATGGATGAAGTAGCAGCTAATATGGAGAGCCTTGGATTCTCTATATAATATGCAGACATGAGGTTTATTATGGAATTTAAACACAAATCAGTTCTTTTAGAAGAGACAATTGACAATCTGAATATTAAACCTGATGGAATCTATGTTGATGGAACACTTGGTGGTGCCGGACATTCGTATCAGATAGCAAAAAGACTTACAAGTGGTGGCAGACTTATAGGTATAGATCAGGACGCAGACGCAATTGCGGCAGCGACAGAGAGACTTAAAGAATTCGAAGAACGGGTAACAATAGTAAGAAATAATTATTGCAATATGGACAAGGTCCTTGATGAACTTGGGATTGATAAAGTAGATGGAATACTTCTTGATATAGGAGTTTCATCGTATCAGTTAGATACAGCAAGCAGAGGATTTACTTATAATGTAGATACTGCTCTTGATATGAGAATGGATCAGAGACAGGAGATGACAGCAAAGGATCTTGTTAATACATATAGTGAGATGGAACTTTTCAGAATCATAAGAGATTATGGAGAGGACAGATTTGCCAAGAATATTGCCAAGCATATAGTTGCGGCAAGAAAAGAGAAGCCTATTGAGACAACATTTGAATTGAATGAGATAATAAAGGCTTCGATTCCAGCTAAGGTGAGGGCAACAGGCGGACATCCATCAAAGAGAACATATCAGGCTATAAGAATTGAGCTGAACAGAGAACTTGATGTTTTAGAGAATTCGATTGATATGATGATAGACAGACTTAATCCGGGCGGACGTCTGTGCATCATAACATTCCATTCGCTTGAAGACAGGATAGTTAAGGCGAGATTCAGGAATAACGAGAATCCATGTACATGCCCACCGGATTTTCCAGTGTGTGTATGTGGCAAGAAATCAAAGGGAAAGGTTATAACAAGAAAACCTATAGTTCCAAGTGATGAAGAACTTAATGAGAACCAGCGGTCGAAAAGCTCTAAACTGAGAGTGTTTGAAAGAATCTAGAACATATTGGAGGGGAAAGTTTTGGAGAATAGAAGCAGAGTAGTAAACAATAGAACAAACAGAACTAATAAAACAAACAGAGCAACTGAATATCAGTATGGAAGCGCTGTAAGAAAGTTACAGGCAGTGCCTGAAGTTCGTACATATGAACCAAAGAGACGTGATGAGGAACAGGAGCAGGAGAGAAGATTAAGAAGAAGAGAGATAAGAAGAAACAACAGAGTTAATCTTGTCTACACAACAGTTCTTGTAGCCTGTGCTGCAGCTGTATTCGCAATATGTTATCAGTATCTTAATGTGCAGTCAGCAATTAAGACTAACAGCCAGACAGTTGTTGAATTACAGAACCAGCTTAACTCATTAAAGGCTGAGAATAACAGCCACGAGTCCGAGATTAATGCAAGCATAGATTATGATGCGATATACGATACAGCAGTTAATGAACTTGGTATGGTATATCCAAGCAGAAGCCAGGTTATTGGCTATGACTCTAAAGAGAGTGAATATGTAAAGCAGTATAAGGACATTTCCAAATAACTATAATGTGTGGCAGTGTGATATAAAGGATTGATAAATTTATGGACAATACCAGCGAAGCAATAAGAAAGAAAAAAATGCGCCGTAAGCGTGCAATGCTTAAGAGGACACACAGAAGAATAAATGTAACATTTATAATAGTATTCGTAATGCTACTGGCTCTCGGAGTCAGAATATTTATGATTAATTATACACATGGAGAGGAGTATTCACAGGCGGTACTTAACCACCAGACATATACTTCTACAACAATTCCGTATATGAGAGGTAATATTACATCAAGTGACGGAACTGTTCTTGCATACAGCGAGAAAGTGTATAATCTCATACTTGATGTTAAGAGCGTTACATCAGAAGATGGTAAGTATCTTAACAACACTATTGATGCTTTAGTTAAATGTTTTAATCTTGACAGAGATAATATTAAGAAAGTAATTAATGATAATCCTACAAGCCAGTACCAGAAGCTTCTTAAAGAACTGACTTCAGATGAGATAGCGGAATTCAATGAACTTAAGGCTCAGAAGAACAGCAATATATATGGCGTATGGTTTGAGGAGAGTTATGTAAGAAAATATCCATTCAGCACTCTTGCGTGTGATGTTATAGGATTTGCATCCAATGTCAATGGTGGTGAGCTTGGTCTTGAAAGCCAGTATGATGATGAGCTTTCAGGAACTGACGGAGTTACATACAGCTATGTTGATGAGGACCTTAACGCGGTAGAGACAACGAAGGCAGCAGTTAATGGTAATAACATTGTTACAACAATTGATTATAATGTTCAGTCAATAATTGAAAAACACATGGTTGCATATAATCAGGAGAAGCCATCTAAGAATACTGCAATAGTTGTTATGAATCCTAAGAATGGTGAGATACTTGGAATGGCAAGCTATCCACAGTTTGACCTTAATAATCCAAGAAATCTTGAAAATGTATATTCTGCGGAGCAGTTAGCTTCAATGTCTGATACAGACATAACTAATGCGTTATACCAGCTCTGGACAAACTATTGCGTTTCACAGTCATATGAGCCTGGTTCAACATTTAAACCATTCACAATAGCAGCAGGCCTTGAAGAAGGCGTTGTGCATGATGGAGATACATATGAATGTAAGGGATATGAATATGTAGGACCAGATATGATTAAATGTCACTCATATTCATCGATAGGCAGTCACGGTGTGCTTACATTGTCACAGGCACTTGAGAATTCATGTAATCCATACATGATTAATATTGCAATCAAGCTTGGCAATGTCAGATTTGCACAGTATCAGAAAATGTTTGGATTCGGAGCCAAGACAGGAATTGACCTTCCGGGCGAAGCAACAGGTATTATGTATGACGAGAACAAGATAACAACAATTGATGCGGCAACCAATTCATTTGGTCAGAATATCAATGTTAACATGATTCAGATGCTTTCTGCATACAGCTCACTTATTAATGATGGCAAGTATTATCAGCCACATATTGTTAAGAGAATAGAATCAGCTAACGGAGAAGTTGTTAAAGAGAATTCACCTGTTCTTGTAAGACAGACAGTGACAGCTTCAACATCGAAATATCTCAGACAGTATCTTCAGAATACAGTAGAGTTAGGAACAGCACATAAGGCTTATATAGAGGGGTATTCAATTGCAGGAAAGACTGGTACTGCACAGAAGATACCAAGAGCTGACCTTAAGTGGGTTATCTCATTTATAGGGCATGCTCCGGCAGATGATCCTAAGTTCGCAATATATATTGTTCTTGATGAACCTGATGGAACGACTGGTACATCAGGAAGCACATCAGATGCACTTATACTTGCTAAAGACATTATGACGGAGCTGTTGCCTTATATGAATGTATATAAGGATACAGATGAGCCATATGTTGATCCGGGAAATGCACCAGAAGAATCAGGCGTTTCAGATGTTCCTGTTACATCAACAGAAGGTAATTCAACAGTTAATACTAACAATTAAGTAATAATAAGTAGAATAACCCTGCTTTGCTTCTCATAAAATGTAGAAGACTAAAGCGGGGTTATTTGTTAATGAAAGATGGTACAGGATTCGGGTGGCTTAGTACCGGTCACAGAAAAAAACTGGTATTTATGATAGTGGCAGTGTTACTTGCCAGTATTCTTGAATGTGTCAGACTTGGGGTTATTATGACAGCAAAGTCTGAGTATTATATGCAGAAGGCTGATGAGCTTCATCAGCGTGAAAGAAGGATAAAGGCTAAACGCGGGAGAATACTTGACAGGAATGGAACAGTGCTTGCAGCTAATGAGGTTGTATGTACTGTTTCTGTAATACACAGCCAGATAGAAGATGAAGAGAAGGTGATAAAAGTACTTGCCGGAGAGCTTGATATGGATGTGGAAGAGGTTACAAAGAAGGTTAAGAAGGTATCTTCCATGGAATATATTAAGACAAATGTGGCAAAAGAAATAGGGGATGCAATAAGGGAGTATGACCTGGCAGGCGTCAAAGTCGATGAGGATTATAAGAGAGTATATCCATATGATGAACTGGCATCCAAAGTGCTTGGCTTTACAGGTGCAGATAATCAGGGAATACTTGGACTGGAAGCTAAGTATGACACATATCTGGCAGGCACTAACGGACAGATTCTTACACTTTCTGATGCAGGAGGAATAGAGATAAAAGGCAGCAGGGAAGACCGTATACTTCCGGTTGACGGACAGGATCTGTATACAACAATAGATGTTAATATACAGAAATATGCAACGCAGCTTGCCTGGGAGACAATGGTCAAGAAAGAGGCAAAGCAGGTAAGCATAATTGTAATGCGTCCGGATAATGGCGAGATACTTGCCATGGCAAATGTGCCTGAATACAACCTCAATTCTCCATATGAGCTTAATTATGAGCCGGATGAAGAGGATGCACAGAAGGATAAGATGGACCTTCTTAATAATATGTGGCGTAATTTCTGCATTAATGATACATACGAGCCGGGTTCAATATTTAAGACAGTTACGGCAACAGCAGCACTTGAGACGGGGGTGGTAAGCTTAAGTGATTCTTTCACATGTTCCGGTGCGACGGTTGTATCAGACAGAAGAATAAGATGTCACAAGACAACAGGACATGGAACTCAGGATTTTACACATACAGTGTATAATTCATGCAATCCGGCTTTCGTTGAGTGGGGAAGAAGAGTTGGAACAGATAATATGTATCTGTATATGGGGAAACTGGGGCTTCTTGCAAAGACAGGAATAGACCTGTCTGGAGAGGCAGGTACAATTATCCACAAGAAAGAAAATGTGGGTGCAGTTGAACTTGCAACGATGTCATTCGGTCAGTCCTTCCAGATAACACCAGTACAGATGTTAAGGGCTGTTGCGGCTATTGTTAACGGTGGAAAGCTTGTTACACCACATTTTGGACTATATACAAGTTCATCTGACGGCTCAGTAGTTAATGAGTTTGCTTATTCAACGCAGGATGAAGCAATATCATCACAGACAAGTGAGATGATGAAAACAATACTTGAAGGAGTTGTCTCGGAAGGTGGAGGAACGAAAGCGTATATTGAAGGATATTCAATAGGCGGAAAGACTGCAACATCCCAGAAGCTTCCAAGAGGCTCAGGCAAATATATATCTTCTTTCATAGGTTTTGCTCCAGCCGATAATCCGCAGGTTATAGCGATGTGTTTAATTGATGAGCCGACAGGTGTCTATTATGGAGGTACAATAGCAGCGCCGGTTGTTAAGACATTATATGAAAATATATTGCCTTATCTTGGCATAGAAAGGTCAGTTCAACTTGAAAAAAACGATGATTGATAGTAATATATTTTTGTATACATTATGTATGAAAGGAAGTAAACGACAATGGATTTAAAGAATAAAACAGTAATGGTCGTGGGAACAGGTATCAGCGGTATTGGCGCTGTAGATCTTTTGAATAAAGTTGGTGCTGACTGCATACTGTATGATGGCAATGAGAAGCTTGACAGACAGAAGGTACAGGAGAAGTTAGGGGATAACAAGGCAGAGATTATCATTGGCGCATTTGATGAGGCGCTTCTTTCTAAGATTGACCTTCTTGTAATCAGTCCCGGAGTGCCTATCGACAGTCCGATAGTTCTTACATTTAAGAATGCCGGAATTCCTGTATGGGGTGAGATTGAACTTGCCTACAATTATGATAAGGGGAAGATTATTGCGATTACAGGAACTAACGGAAAGACTACAACTACAGCACTTGTTGGACAGATAATTGCTGCTTATAATGAGAAAACATTTGTCGTTGGTAATATAGGTAATTCATATACAGGTGAAGTGTTAAAGACAAGTGAGGATTCATATACAGTTGCTGAGATAAGCAGCTTCCAGTTAGAGACAGTACATGAATTCCATCCTATTGTGTCAGCGATTCTTAATATTACACCTGACCATCTTAACAGACACCATACAATGGAGTGTTATGCATGGACTAAGGAGAGAATAAGCGAGAACCAGACTAAGGAAGACACATGTGTTCTTAACCTTGAGGATAAGTATCTTACAGATTTTGCACCTGAGTGCAAGGCTAATGTCGTATGGTTTTCAAGTGAGAGAAAGCCATCAGTAGGAGCATATGTTGACGGTGAGATGATTAAGTATACAGATGGAACTAACGATTATGATATGCTTAATGTCCATGATATGAATCTTTTAGGAAAGCATAATTATGAGAACGTGTGTGCAGCGATTGCAATGACTAAGGCTGCCGGAATTCCTGATGATATCATAATAGAACAGGTTAAGAAGTTTAAGGCTGTTGAACACAGAATTGAGTATGTTGCAACCAAGAATGGCGTTGATTACTATAACGATTCCAAGGGAACTAATCCTGAGGCAGCTGTTAAGGCTATTGAAGCTATGGTTAAGCCAACAATCCTTATCGGTGGAGGTTATGACAAAGGCTCTGAGTTCGACCTTTATGTAAAAGCATTTAAGGACAAAGTTAAGCTTCTTGTGCTTATAGGACAGACAAGTGCCAAGATTGCTGATACATGTAAGAAATATGGCTTTGAGAATATTGAATATGCCGATTCAATGGAAGAAGTAGTTAATATATGTGCCAGTAATGCAGTAAGCGGTGATGCAGTTCTTTTATCACCTGCCTGTGCAAGCTGGGGAATGTTCGATAACTACGAACAGAGAGGAAGAATATTCAAGGATCTTGTTAATAATCTGTAAAAAGGCGGTGCTTTATGCCGGGGAATAATAGAAATAGTAAGAATAGAAGAACAAGAAAAAAAGGAAAACAATACGGATTTTACTTTGATTATACGCTTCTGTTTGTACTTGTATTCATAGTTGGATTCGGTCTTACCATGATTTACAGTACGAGCTCATATACGGCTCAGATTGAAGAAGGTGATCCTGAGTTTTATTTCAGGAAACAGCTTATATTTACAATACTTGGTCTGATTGTTATGGCATTTGAAACGAAATTCTTTGATTATCATTATTTTAAGAAGTTCGGACTGGTGATATATTTCGTGGGTCTGGCGTGTATGTTCCTTTTAAAGACACCTCTTGGTATTACAAGAAATGGTGCAACAAGATGGATCAGGGTTCCAGGAGGACAGTTCCAGCCAGCGGAGCTTGTTAAGATAGGAACAATCGCGATGACAGCATGGCTTATTATAAAGGCAGGACAGAATATTAAGAAATTCAGGACTGTTATTGTAATATGTATTATTGCAGGAATTTTACCGGCAGGGCTGGTGTATCTGCTGTCATCTAACTTAAGTAGTGCACTTATTGTCGCACTGATTTCGATTGTCATGACATTTGTAGCATATCCTGGATATAAGATATATATTATACTGACAGGTATTGCTACGGCGGCGTTTGCCGGATTCTATTCATGGATTAAAAATATGGCTGCGTCAGGAAATCTGACAGGTAAATTCAGACTTAACAGAATACTTGTATGGCTTAATCCGGAAAAGTATATTGACGATAAGGGATATCAGACAGTTCAGGCTCTGTATGCAATAGGTTCAGGCGGCCTTTTTGGAAAAGGACTTGGAAAGAGTCTTCAGAAGCTTGGATACATACCTGAATCACAGAATGATATGATATTCTCAGTTATATGCGAGGAACTTGGATTATTCGGTGCTTTCTGCCTTATTGCACTTTTCGTGGTTATGTTATGGAGAATTAACCACATAGCACAGAATGCACCTGATCTGTATGGCTCAATGCTTGCAACGGGAGTATTTGCACATATTGCGATACAGGTAATACTTAATATTGCAGTAGTAACCAACACGATACCTAATACCGGTGTGTCACTTCCATTCATCAGCTATGGAGGTACGTCGGCGGTGTTCCTGTTTGCGGAGATGGGTGTTGTGTTTAATATAAGTAGTCAGATTAAGTTGGAAAGATAATGGGTAAGAAAAAAAGAAGAAAAGTGTGGATTATCATTGCTGTAATTCTGATACTGGCGGGAACGGCAGCTGGCGTTACATATAAAGTCTTTGAAGCAACGACAATAGAATTTGTCGGTTCAACACATTATTCTGATGAAGAGCTTACGAAATATATATTCGGAGGCAGATATGTCAATGTCCTGTATTTCAAAATGTTTGGAAAGAAGGATACCAGAATTCCTTTTATCCAGAAATATGATGTAGAAACAGCCTGGCCTGATAAGATGTATGTTACAATCTATGAGAAGGCTATAGTTGGTTATGTGAAATACATGGGCTGTAATATGTATTTTGATAAAGACGGAATAGTTGTAGAAAGTTCGACAGATGTATATGAGAATGTTCCTGAGATTGACGGACTTAAGTTTGATTCGATAGTGATTAATAATAAGCTGGATGTAGGTAATCCTGAGATATACAATACAATACTTGACCTTACGCAGAGTTTTGACAAGTATGATATTGATGTGGACAAGGTATATTTCGATTCGTCGTATAATATAACGCTTTACATGGGAAATGTTAAAGTAAGCCTTGGAAATGGAACGGATTTTACGGACAGACTATTCGAATTAAAACAGCTGTCAGCGAGGTTTGGAACGCTCAAAGGAACGCTGTATCTGGATGATTATAATGGCGATGAAAGTTCTATAATTTTTAAACGCGAAAAGTGAAAAAACGGTTGATATTTTAAGTAAAAGATTATAATATATTATATAGTGCAATTTTAGATATTAAAGGAGGCAACAACCTTGTTAGAGATAATGACTAATGACCAGGAGTCATCAGCAAAGATTATAGTTGTTGGTGTAGGTGGAGCAGGTAATAACGCTGTTAACAGAATGATAGATGAGAATATTGGAGGAGTTGAATTTATCGGTATTAATACTGATAGTCAGGCACTTACTTTATGTAAGGCTCCAACAGCTATCCAGATCGGGGAGAAGCTCACTAAGGGACTTGGAGCAGGCGCACAGCCTGAGATTGGTGAGAAGGCAGCAGAAGAGAATGTTGAAGAACTTACACAGGCAATTAAAGGTGCTGATATGGTATTCGTTACCTGCGGTATGGGTGGCGGAACAGGTACAGGTGCAGCTCCAGTTGTAGCTAAGATTTCCAAGGATATGGGAATTCTTACAGTTGGTGTTGTTACTAAGCCTTTCAAGTTCGAAGCAAGAACAAGAATGGCTAACGCTGAATCAGGTATTGAGAAGCTTAAGGAGAACGTAGATACACTTATCGTTATTCCTAATGACAAGCTCTTAGAGATAGTAGACAGAAGAACAACTATGCCAGAGGCATTAAAGAAGGCTGATGAAGTATTACAGCAGGCAGTTCAGGGAATTACAGACCTTATTAATGTTCCAGGTCTTATCAACCTTGACTTTGCTGATGTTAAGACTGTTATGGTGGACAAGGGTGTTGCACATATCGGTATCGGTACAGCTACTGGTGATGACAAGGCTATTGAAGCTGTTAAGCAGGCTGTTACAAGCCCACTTCTTGAGACAACTATTGAGGGTGCATCACATGTTATCATCAATATCTCAGGTGACATCAGTCTTATCGAGGCGAATGAAGCTGCAAGCTATGTTCAGGAACTTGCAGGAGACAATGCTAACATTATCTTTGGTGCTATGTATGATGAGAGCGTTACAGATCAGGCTACAATCACTGTTATTGCAACAGGCCTTGAAGACGGTAACGTTAATAAGGCTATGGCAGGATTTGCAGGTATGGCACAGGCAACAAGACCAACTGTTAATGTAAAGCCACAGTATACATATTCACAGCCAGCAAGAACATCTTCTGTATCCAATGATGCTCCACTTCCAGGACTTAAGCAGCCATCACCTGTTACACCACAGGTTAAGGACAGAGGAATCACAATTCCAACATTCTTACAGAAGAACAAGAAGTAATTATTCATAAGAATCTAATACAAGCGTATTTAACACCGCCAGTTTTCTGGCGGTGTTTTTTTGCGTCCGCTCTCTCATTTTGACAAATTTTGCATGTCATGTCGTATATAATTCCACTTGTAACAAGGAAACAGATATTAAAACAAGGAGGCGATAACAGAAACGGTTATATATGCAGATGTTCTGTTTGGAATAAACTTCGTGGCAAACCTGTGTGTGCTGCTTATAACAGACTGGATTTTTAAATTTTCTGCCAGAATATCCAGAATGATTATTTCTGCCACTTTAGGAGCTGCATGGGCTGTCATATGTGTGTGTATTCCACTAAGATTTGCACTGCTTGTAAAATTCATTACATATGGTCCGGTAACATTAATCATGACAATGATAATGCTTTCAGGAAATAAGAATTTTAAGCAGAAAACATCAAAACAATTAAAGCTTTATATGAGAAATCTGTTGAAAGCAGGTGCGGGAATGATTCTTATAGCACTCTTTGCAGGTGGGATAATGCATTGGTTAAAGTACACATTTGCAGGGTATTTTATTGAAAATGTAATTCTGTCTGACAGTGAACTGGTAATCTTTCTTACTGTGACGGTTATAGTTGTTGTCATTGTGCTTAAGACACTTAAAACTATCAGGATAACGGGTGGTTTGAAAAGACACATTGTAATTAGCGTATCAGGACGGGAAATTGAGATGGACGCAATAATCGATACAGGCAACAGTCTTGTTGATTATGTTGGAAAAAGACCTGTTACAGTGGTTGAAAGGACGTATTTCAGCGATATTCTCAGTGACATAGATAACTTACCAAAGCTTGGATATCATCTGATTCCATATAACAGTGTGGGTAATTCAGGTGGGATGATGGAAATCATAACAGCAGATTATATACATATATACGAGGGAGAAAATGTAGTTACAAGGGAACATGCAGCTATAGGCATGTCTCTTAGGCAGATTAATAAGAATGGGGATTATCATGCTCTTCTTTCGAGGGACATGATCAGTCAGTGAAATCGGGAGTTTGAAGAAAATAAAAAGGATGGATAGAAATATGGTAGTAAAGGTTGCGATGGCGGATCATTTTCAGTTTAAGGTTATGCCTTCTATAAAGAATTTTTGTTTATTAAAGCAGGGCGATGTACACTATATTGGAGGAACAGATATATTGCCTGCACCACTTGGCGCAAGTGAAGAACAGGATGCAATAGAAGCTCTGGGGACTGCTTCTGATGCAGATGCGAAACATAAACTTATAGAACATAATTTAAGACTTGTTGTCTATATTGCGAAGAAGTTCGACAATACAGGCGTTGGAGTAGAGGATTTAATATCAATAGGAACTATAGGACTTATCAAGGCAATTAATTCTTATGATAAGGACAAGAACATCAAACTCGCGACATACGCTTCAAGATGCATAGAGAATGAGATTCTTATGTATCTTAGAAGAAACAGTAAGATTAAGGCAGAAGTCTCAATAGATGAGCCACTTAATGTTGACTGGGATGGCAATGAGCTTCTTCTGTCAGATATTATTGGAACTGATGAAGATATTATATACAGGGATATTGAGACAGAGGTTGAGTGTAAAATGCTGAAAAGAGCTATAAACCAGCTTCCGGAGCGTGAAAGAATAATAGTTGATTTAAGATTTGGTTTAAGCTCAGAAGATGGGGAGGAGAAGACCCAGAAAGAAGTAGCTGACATGTTAGGTATTTCACAATCGTATATTTCAAGACTTGAGAAGAAAATAATGCGTCAGTTAAGAAAAGAAATGGTTAAAAGTTGTTGACATTTGCCCCTTCCTTATGGACAATAGTACAAGAAATATTAATGGAGTACTATAATGAAACGTCATAAGACATTGAGAATAGATAAAATATTTGGACTGGCTACGCTTATATGTGTGCTGGCAATTGCTTTAATGGTGTATAATGATTTCTTCAGGACTACAACAGGTACTGATAAAGAAACAGAGACCCAGTCAAGAACAAGCGGATATCTTAATGATAATAAGAATACAGAATCTAAGGGTGTGTCTTCTAAGGCAGTAGTCTGTCTTGATGCGTCAAGAGGCGGTTCGGATGCAGGCTCATGGTCATCAGGAAAGAAAGAGAAAGATATCAATCTTGCTATGGCTCTGGCAGTTAAGTCAAAGCTGGAGGCTGAGGGAATTAATGTTGTCATGACAAGGACAACAGATACAGATGTAACAGATGAGGACCGAGTGAAAGCAAGTAATTCATCTAATGCATATATATGTGTGTCACTCAGGATGAATTCGTATAATTCTGATGCGTCTGTTTCAGGAGCAGAGAGTTATATTCATACATCAAAGCCGACTGAGGCAGCGGAACTTTCCAGAGTAATTCTTAAGAATATGGAAAGCGGCGCCGGAATCAAGAACCGTGGTGTTAAGACTGGTACAGTTGCAGACGCGAAGGACAATTATTATATTAATGCCCATTGCAAATGCACAAGCTGTATAATAGACATGGGATTCATAACTAATGCATCCGACTTAAAGAAAGTAACAACAGACAAAGACAAAACAGCACAGGCCATAGCAGATGGCATATTAGAATATTTAAAGCAAGCGGGGTTATACTAATGGCAGGAATTAATCAGAAGAACATAAGAAATTTTTGTATTATTGCACATATTGATCATGGTAAGTCAACACTGGCTGACAGAATTATTGAAAAAACCGGACTTCTCACATCAAGAGAGATGCAGGAACAGATTCTTGATAACATGGATCTTGAAAGAGAAAGAGGAATTACAATTAAGGCACAGACTGTAAGAACAGTATATAAGGCTTCAGATGGACAGGAGTATATATTTAACCTTATTGATACTCCGGGTCATGTCGACTTCAATTATGAGGTATCAAGAGCGCTTGCAGCATGTGACGGCGCAATACTTGTAGTAGATGCTGCACAGGGAATAGAGGCACAGACACTGGCTAATGTATATCTTGCATTAGACCATGACCTTGATGTATTTCCTGTAATCAATAAGATTGACCTTCCAAGCGCGGAGCCTGAAAGAGTTATTGAAGAGATTGAAGATGTTATAGGAATAGAGGCACAGGATGCACCACTTATATCAGCCAAGAATGGAATTAATATTGAGGAAGTTCTTGAACAGATTGTAACTAAGATTCCGGCACCGTCAGGAGATGCTTCAGCGCCACTTTCAGCACTTATATTTGATTCGTTATATGATGCATATAAGGGTGTTATTATATTTGTAAGAATCAAAGAAGGTACTGTAAAGAAGGGTACCAAGATAAGAATGATGGCAACAGGAGCTGTAGAAGAGGTTGTTGAGGTTGGATACTTCGGTGCAGGCCGTTTTATCCCATGTGATGAGCTTACAGCGGGAATGGTTGGTTACATTACAGCAAGTATCAAGAATGTAAGAGATACAAGAGTTGGTGATACAGTTACTGACAATGACAGACCATGTGAGCAGCCGCTTCCGGGTTACAAGAAGGTTAATCCAATGGTTTACTGCGGATTATATCCGGCAGATGGTGCCAAGTATCAGGATTTAAGAGATGCACTTGAGAAGCTGCAGCTTAATGATGCAGCCCTGCAGTTTGAGCCTGAGACATCTATTGCACTCGGATTCGGTTTCAGATGTGGCTTCTTAGGACTTCTTCACTTAGAGATTATACAGGAACGTCTTGAGAGAGAATATAATCTTGACCTTGTAACAACTGCACCAGGCGTTATCTATAAGGTTCATAAGACTAATGGTGATGTAATAGACCTTACTAATCCGTCTAATATGCCAGATCCTTCTGAGATTGACTACATGGAAGAACCTATGGTAAGTGCTGAGATTATGGTTACAACAGAATTCGTAGGTCCTATTATGAAGCTTTGTCAGGAAAGACGAGGAATATATAATGGAATGGAATATATTGAGCAGACAAGAGCATTGCTTAAATATGACCTTCCGCTTAATGAAATTATATATGATTTCTTCGATGCACTTAAATCACGCTCAAGAGGTTATGCTTCATTTGATTATGAGATGAAGGGCTATGAGCGTTCTAAGCTTGTCAAGCTTGATATTCTTATCAACAAAGAAGAAGTTGATGCGCTTTCATTTATCGTATTTGCAGGCAATGCTGAGGAGCGTGGCCGTAAAATGTGCGAAAAGCTCAAGGAAGAGATTCCAAGACAGCAGTTTGAGATTCCTATTCAGGCAGCTATCGGAAGTAAGGTAATTGCCCGTGAGACAGTCAAGGCACTCAGAAAAGATGTACTTGCAAAATGTTACGGTGGTGATATCTCAAGAAAGAAGAAACTTCTTGAGAAGCAGAAGGAAGGAAAGAAGCGTATGCGCCAGATTGGTAATGTAGAGATACCACAGAAGGCGTTTATGAGCGTATTAAAGTTAGATGATGAATAAAACATATGAAAAAGGGATATATATACATATCCCTTTTTGTGTACATAAATGTATATATTGCGATTTTCTGTCTGCTCCGGCTGATGATGCAGTAAAATATGCATACGTTAAAGCTCTGATTAGCGAAATCAGGAATACAGCGGAAAAGCAGATAAATGATAATCAGATAAAGGGTAATCAGACGAGAGATAAGATAACATCCATATTCTTTGGAGGCGGAACGCCGTCTGTGCTGCCTGATGGCTGCATAGCAGACATATTATCGTCGGTCAGGGAGTGCTTTGATATTGCGGATGATGCCGAGATAACAATGGAATGTAATCCGGGAACGGTTAATGAAAGCAGGCTTTCAGAATACAGAGAGGCAGGCGTTAACAGGCTAAGCTTCGGCTTACAGTCTGCTGATAATAGCGAACTTAAAATGCTTGGACGAATACATACATTTGAACAGTTTATGGAAAGCTTCAGGCTGGCAAGAGCAGCAGGATTTAACAATATTAATGTTGACCTTATGTCTGCTATTCCGGGGCAGACCGAAAAGTCGCTTAATAATACATTTGATAAGGTGATGGCATTACAGCCGGAACATATATCTGTGTACAGCCTTATTCTTGAAGATGGCACTTATCTTGCGGATAATATAGAGAAGTTTCCGCCGGTTCCTGATGAGGACGAGGACAGGCGTATGTATCATATGACTAAGGAAAGACTTCACAGTGCCGGATACGAGCGTTATGAAATCTCTAATTACAGCAGACCGGGTCTTGAGTGCAGACATAACCTTCTGTACTGGAACAGAGGGGAGTACTATGGCTTTGGCTGTTCGGCGGCGGGTTTTATTGGAAATGTCAGGTATTCTGACATAAGAGATGTTAAGCGGTATATAGAACTTAACGGCGATATAGAGAAACTTCATGAGAATATTGAAACACTGACTAAAGAGGATGCAATGGAAGAATTCATGTTTCTTGGTCTAAGGAAGATGAACGGAATTGACATGAATGATTTCCAGAATAGATTCGGAGTTCCAATTGAGAAAATCTATGCGAAAGAGATAGAGAACAATATCAATAAGGGACTTTTGACAAGACAGGCAGATATGTTGAAGCTTTCAGAATATGGCATTGATATATGCAATACAGTGATGAGCGATTTCATATTAACTGATGGTGATTAAGAAAAAGAGGTGGCAGTCCGAAAGAACGGAGACTGTCACCTCTTTTATGGATATCAGAGATTCTTAATATTAGAAATTCTTGATGAGCTTTATGTACTGCTTAGGAGTCATGCCTGTAAATGACTTGAATTCCCTCTGGAAATGCGCCTGGTCTGAATAACCTGCTCCCTCAATGAAAAAGCTGTTATCGCGGTCAGGATTGTCAATTATCTCTGCAAGAACATTCTGGAATCTGTACATTTTGATAAAATCCTTTGCTCCGATACCATAGACTTCATTGTAAAGTCTTGATATGTGACGGAGTGAGTAGCCTGACTGGGAAGAAAGCTCTGCAACAGTACCGGCACCTGAATATATAAGATTATTAAGCTCTTCAATGTTTTCAGAGACAGGACAGAAGGTTTTGCAGTCTGTAACAAATGCTTTAAAAAGTGCAATTCTGTCTTTAAAAGATGAAGAACTGTGGAAATCCTTTATTAACTGCATCTCATAAGATTCAGGGGCTGGTTCATAACGGAATATATTGTCTGTTATGTTCACAGGGTAAGTCTTAGTGTCGCAGCCTCTGTTAAAGTAACAGCCGGTACTGTCAAATCTTACACCGAAATAATGGTCGAATACGTTAAGAGAAAGCTCTGTGAGCTTATTCTGGCTGCCAGCACAGATGAATTCAGCCTTATCATTATTGTCGTTATAGCATATTATCCATTCTGTAGTGCATGATGGAATAAAAGAAATAGTAAGGCTGTCAGGTACGCAGCTTTTATCAGTTTCGTAAAAAGACATATGCTTGGATGACTTAGTATCAGTAAGTACATCCTTGTGCATGTCCATTCCAAAAGGTTGTATCATATGTTTCATAAATTATCTCCTCTGAATGTTAATTTATTAAAATAATATTAAGAAAAAATAAAAAAGTCAATAAAAATGTCCGATTTTTTCAATAATTCTTTAAAATCACGAGTATAA
>CAVBPJ010000024.1:0-37042 GCA_963597265.1 Evtepia sp.
AAATATATTTTAATAACAAAAAACTTCCCGACCAATACGTGTAACCACGAATCAATCGGGAAGTCTTTAGGGGGGGGGTAAATAGCATTTAATCCAAATCAAGATTGTAAACTAATCAAGATCAAAAAGATTCTTAATATCAAATGTAAGAATAGAAATACCCTTACCATCTTTACTATCAAGAGCTCTTATTCCTATCTTTAATGTTCCCACACCAAGTCTACTTCTTAATTGCGTTTCATCTACTCCAGCTATACCATTTATCAAATCAAATAAGTCATCTACAACATATTCTTTACCAACTATAACTGAAGTTCCAGAATCTCCAAGAGATATTCCATTCGTTCCTGACGAATGAATATGCCCTAACATTATATCTCCCTTTGAACTATCATAATCACCATCTGTTCTGCTTCCATCTGGGTCTGTATAAATATACATAACTGCATCTTTAATATAATCTTCATTAGATATTAAATCAGCATCAAGAATTCTAAAACTGAATGATAACTTATGATTAGCAAACTTATCATAATTAAACTTTACATAACTCTTATATGTAGCTACAGAATCATCAAGTACAGCATCTGTATACTCTACAACCGGCAGGTTATTACCTGAAAGTAAAGCCTTAGTAAATGTATTGACAAAAAGCTTCATCTCATTAGGATGAGAATTATCTATCTTATCAGAACCTGCAGCTGTGAATGTCACATTTCCATATGAATAAATATAATAATTATTCATCGCATCCCTATCAGTTGATGCGAAATACTGATTTCTTCTTACTCTACCAGCATCCTCCAATGAACCATCCGCTTTTAACTTATAATAATTAGGATCATTTGATTCTGCTAAAGTATACCATACTATTGGTTGAGCATTCATACTTCCGTCTGAAGAATTATATAATTGACTAGCTAAAACATCAAAATTCAAGGCAAAATACTGAGCATTAGTCTTTGCTATTGTGATTCCATCACTGTCATTAGCAATTCCTTCTTCTTTTGTTATTGTATATGGATAATTAGTTATCTGACCATAATTAAGCCTTGTTACTGTATCGCTCTGATTATCAGTTGTTGTCTGCGCAATATATTCACCACTAAGGACTTGATTCTTATTGTTACTAAGCGTATTTTCACTCTTTTCTGTTAATTTATATGGAACATGATTCAACTGTTTAGAACCAAATCTAGCAGTCTTGAATGCAAAAGGATCAGTAAATTTTTTCTGCATTCCAACTGAATCCAATAATTTTGTAGTTCTAAAACTCAAATTATCATAATTATTTACAGATATATAATTATTTTTACCACTATCCATATAATTATTATCCGCATTATCTGATAATGGAGACATTGTATCATATGTAAATAAAACAGGATTACCCGCTTTTATATAATCATTAATTCCATCAATTACATATTCATTAAGTTTTGATCTTGCGCCATAACTATCATTAAATCCCAAAACAATCATAGAATATTTTGTAAATTCATCATCAATAGCAGATTTTCCAGTAGCTATATCATTCAAATCTGATTGTGAAATAGTCGTAACATTTAATTTTAATTTTGTTACATCATACATTTCATTAAAATAACTCTGGAATTCAGAACCATTTAAGTCCAAAAATCCTGTAGTATCTTTATTATCTTGACCTATAGATTCTATATGCAATACCTGAACTGTTGCTTCAGATCCAGATATAACAAACGCACCTGTACTTGCTGATTTAGGTCTCTTTGCAATAGAGCTTGAATCATAGTCATAAGTTCCATCACTATTTGTTTTTAATTTGACTATATCAACCTTCCATTCAAAATATCCCTTAGTTGCAGCTGGCAATTTGATGGTTTCTGAATATGGATTTACCCCATCACTTTTATAATGTTCACCAATATAGTAACGTAAACCAGTAACAGTGCTTATATCACCGCTAGTATTCATATCACTACTATACGATAACTGATATAGTGAATCTGCATTGTACAACTCTTTTGAAGAACTAGTTGCATCTTCTGCAAAGATACTATCCTGATTCTTATCAATATAGATTTTTATACTATAGTCTCCCTTTGGTAATACACCGCTGAATTTAACTGTAATATTACCATCTGCGTCAACATTTCCAGTCTTTTTCAAGTCAGATAATGAATATGAAATTGCGCCTTCATTCTGATCATAATCCTTCAAATCAGCTGATATATTAGAAGATGGTCTGGAAACATGTTTAAGCTGTATCGCTAAAGACTGCGAACTATCTGATAAATTAGTATATGTTATATTGCCATTTGAGCCTTTATTATTAATAATTTCTCTCAGGAATTTTTCCATACGTGTTTTATACATTCTGGTATCAGTATTCATATATGATGTACTACCAAAATAAATATTTCTATCAAATACAATTGGCATTCCTCTTAATGCATAATCAAACAGATTATTAAACATTTTATCTGTAATATCATTTCCATTTGTTGCTGCATTAGCTACAGAGTTTCCATATGAATTTATCGCATTACTTCCTTTACTATATACATTACCCAAAATGCTTAAGTCCATTCTTTCTTTACCATAAGCTCCTACAATTATTAAATCATATTCAGCTGCAAGGTCAACATTTCTACCTATGAACGCATTCATTGAGCAATGCTCTATATTAATTTTTATATCTTCATCTACTTTGAATGCTGAACCATCTGAATTTTTTTCATCAGATATGCCAAACCATCTTCTGATTATAGATAAATCATCAATGTTATCAGGATCATATCGATAAAATCCTGCTGGTTCAATTTCCAATACATTAATTGTATTAATATTGCTATTATCAAAATCACCAAGAATATATCTTACTCCTTGTGAATATTTGATATCAGCACCATCCTCTAGTCCAAGTGCCTTTCTAGCATCATCATAATAAGTTCCATTATAATTGCCCGAAGAATCATAATCAGGACTTGTACTCATATTATTTTCAAATCCCTGAACAAATGCATTCTCACTATTCTGCTCAAGAGAAAATCTTCTTAAAGCCTGCTGATGTGTAGTTGCATTATAGCATGGATATGAGTTCTTGTTATTATTAGCAATTGTTGCATATCCTTTCCAACTATCAATAAACATTGTTGAAGAGAATGGCAGTTCAAAATTCTTCTTAGAAGCATCTGTTGTGCTGTCTTTCAGATATAATTTCAATTGACTTTCATCTGATACATCAACCCAGCCTCTCTGTCCCTCATATAATCTTTTACTGTTATTGCTATTGTAATCAAGAGCAAAATCTTTTATAAAATAATCACCATCAATACCATCAATCATAAGACATATCTTAGCGATATTACAATCTGTGTTATTCTTATCTGTTGAACTGTATAAAACAGCTTTTCCACTACTGATATTCTCGATATACAAATGAATTGCAACGCTGGCTTTTAAATCATTAGACCCCTTAGTCCAATTACTAACAGTGGCTAATGTAGAACCATACTTTGAATCTGCAAGTCCTTTAAGATATGAATTTAAATATCTTGAAAAATATACTAATGCTGCTGAATCAACATCATCTATAGTCACATCAGAAGCCTTCTTAAACACAACTTCAGTAAAGTCCTCCATCTTTGCACTTTCAAATATAGCATATGAAAAAATGTTTCTCACATATCCACTTCCATCTGCTTTCTTAAGAACATCAAAACTTCCTGAGTCGTTCTTTTTATAAAATCTTATTTCAAAATTATTCAAATCATAATTAAGTTTTTTCGCTATATCAGTATTAGGATCACCACTTGTATAACTGTTAATATATGTATAACTTTCGCCTGTTAATTTGTTACATAAACGAGCCTGCAACTTATTTCCATCTCCGGGCGAATTAGTATTACATATTGTCTGATTAATAGCTGACAGGTAATTTCTTACCTCATCATTAAGATACTTTGTAAACGCGGTACTATCGCCCTTTGGCTGCTTTGAGACAATATCAGTCCACTTTACATAGCCCTGCGAATCAGATACAAGTGGTCCTATAACTTCATAAGCCTCGTTTGGAATAATCTCAAGTATTTTCATCTTATTAGTTGCTGAGTAAACTTTTCCACCAACAGCAACAGAAGCATCAACCTCAGTTTTTCTTGTAACAATAATAAGTAAAACAACTAAAGCAAATGCAACTATAGCAGTAACCGCTGGTAATATTCTTCTTTTGAAATTTGATTTAATCATTGCTTTCATTTATCTTACCTCCATTTTACGATTCTGCCCCTGGCTGTGAACTTGACTCCTCTTCGGAATCATCTGTAACTTCTTTTTTAATAATGTATTTAGATGGAATAGTTGATAATTTAAGTGAACCAGCTGTTAATGTTATAGCATCTGTTCCTGTTCCAAATGTAACATTATCGCCAATAGAATTTCTTGATGTATATTTTCTTGTAACACTTCTTTTATGATTTAATCTCTCAAGTTCCAAAGTAACAACAACCTGTGGATTCTTAGGAAGTGATTTTATTGTATCTCCATCTTTTTCAAATACATAATCAGATGTGTCTATTCGTATATCGAAATCCGTAACATTATCACATAATTCACTCATCACCGCATGTCCTGATTCATCTGAATTAGTATAATAAACCATCTTCTCTGACTTGTTATAATAATATCCCCACATATTAGCATCATCTGATTTCTTCAGATAACATCTGATATTGCCATCATCTGTTTTTATAAGCTTTATTAAATCTGCTTCCAATACATTCTTTGAAATCTGATTAAGACTCACATCAACATCGCTCTGAATCTGTGCAAGTGCTGTCTGTTTGCCGTAACCATTAACTGACTGCACCACCAATAATACTAAGGCGGTCATAACAATACCCGATATTGCAAGTGCAATCATTAATTCAACTAATGAAAATCCCTTATTGTTCTTTTTCATGACTCTACACTCCCTCAAAAACAATTAGTTCTGCGTTGTCACACGACCTGTTTTGTACCATAGCTTTGATTCATAAGTATTATTCTTTGAAACAGATGCAACTATCTTTCCAAACTGCGATGCTTCAGATTTATTTGTTATAAATTCTTCTGAATCATTTATTGCAACGCTTTTACATGAACCATCATTTCTATCAAACTGAATTTTCAGGGAATTATCTCTTAAATTATACCCTGTCGATGAATCACCATTATAATACAACAAGCTTATTCTTGAAGCACTAAACTTTGACGTATCTTTTATATCATCTTCACCATTAACAACATGGTGGGTTTCCAACGTATATGTATTATCCTGACAACTGATTACCATATACCATTCACCTGATTTTGACATTGTTGTTGTTCTTAACTCAGATATCTTGGAATACATTGTTTTATTAGCTTTCTTTGCATTACCCTCAGCAAGCACGTTTAATCCAACTGCCGTCATAGTTGATACAATTACGATAATTGCCATAACAACAAGTAATTCCAATAATGAAAAACCATGATTATTTAATTGTTTTATTGAATTTCTTTTTCTCTTTCCACTCATAGCTTTACTCCAATTAATAATCTTAGTTTATATCAGCTATTTGAAGCTTTTGATGACTCCTCAATATATTTTTCAGGATCATCATATTTTCTCCACTGACTTACTCTAACCATATCTCTGTAAGTCATGTCTCCTACTTTTATTGATGAATCATCATCCGAACCGACCTTCGGATTCCAATATCTGAATATATCCTTAAAGAGTTCTCCATTATCAGCTCTTAAAGCTATATTACCCGCAGCATCTGCTTTTGAATTATCCTCAACGAATTTCCATAATGAACTGTTGCCATATGATGCATCAAATGTTGTATTTGATAATGTACATCCATTAGTTATTTCAATATCCTTATCAGATAATATAATTCCATCGAAATTACATTCAACTCTTACATTACCATTAGTTACAATAATACCTTTTGTAGTTGCAAGAGTTACTTGATATCCGGAAATCTTTGTTTCACTTCCGCTCTTAATAACAAGTGGCTCATTAGTAAGATTTCTAAATACAATAACAACTTTACTATCCACTGTCTTACAGAATGCAGATGATGCTGTTAATTTATCAAAGCCCTTCTTATTAATAACGTTTCCGTAAATATCACCTTCAATATATTTGTTCAAATCAATAAGAGCATACTTATCATCTATCTGACTCAGATATGTCTGTGCCTGAGATGTAGATGTATATTTAGTTCCGCTTTCAAGAGGTGCTAATATCTTGTTGAATACATTATATCTGCATTCTCTGTCAGTAAATTCACCCTTGAAATCATAATCTTTATTAGCTGAGAACCAGTTACTTCCGGTACTGCTATAATTAACTCTCTCAATCGTTCCATCATCATTCTCTATGCAAATTTCAGAATCACTTACTCTTGCATATGAATCAACTGATGTTCTGATTTTAGTCCAAAGCTTCTTAGCTTCAATCAGATATGTTGTTCTTGCGCTAGATGAAAGCGACTTATAATAATCAAGTTCCATAACATAGTTTTCAAATTCAGTTTCTGTTCCATATATGAGATTAGCATATGTATTTCTTGCTGCTCTGCTCTTAAACTTGAAATAATAATATGTTCTTGACTGATCTTCATCAAATCCAAGACTTGTATCGGCTTTTATCTTTAAATCTCTTGTCTCTATAAAATCATCTGCTCCTGTAGATGTCTTATTTAATAAGTCATATCCAAAGAAATTGCTCTGATTAATATCAATATTAAGACTGACATTAGGATCTCCTTCTTTTCTTGTAGATGGATTCTTTCCACTTACTATAAGATCAGCAGGAATCATGTATATTTCCTGATTAGTGTTAACTGATACCGATTCACCTGTTGCCAAAGACACTTCATTCTCGAACTTAATATATGCTCTGCCGGCAACTACAAGTTTGCTTAAGCCTGATGAGAATATAATCTTTGAATGTTCTCCATTAACAATAAGTGCACTACTTCTATATGGTGATTCCTTAGCAGAATCAGGATCTTCATATCCATAGCCTGAGAATGAACTTCCAGAATTAAATTCTACATTAGAATAATTACCTTCAATTGTAATATCATCTTCTAGATTAATATCAGAACCATTTTCAGCTGTTATATATCCATTATTGCCTACAACTATTTCTTTTGCCCATAATTCAGCGCCACTACCTAATGTAAAATTAGATGCCGTCGCCTTTATGTTGCTTTTCTTAGTGTCAGATGGAGTAACTGCTGATAATTTATCTCTGAATATACTGAATGTACCACCACATATCATATACTTATTAGCACCTATAGTAAGGTTAGCTCCATTAGTAACATTAAGTCCATGTCCTGCTCCTGCATATGCATGTCCATTAATAGTTGCACTACCAGAATTAAGAGATATTCCTCTGTTACCTATAAGTGAATAATCAGCAAAGAATAAAGTACCTACAAGATTCTCATCTCTGAAATCAATATATATATCTGGAAGACCAAGTGATCCATCAAATGTTATATATGAATAGTCTCCATTCTCATTAAGATATTTAACTACACAATCTTTGAACTCAATAGCATAGACCGGAAGTCCTGTTGCTGCTGTAGAACCAGATGTTTCTGCACCAGCTCCTGTTGTTGTATCATTAGTTACTGTCATATTAATAACACTTATTGACTCAACTTCCAATGTTGTACCAGCATTCTTAAGTGTCACATAATCCTCAATATAACTGTTAAGTTCTCTAACAAATAAGCTGCTTACAGATGTTCCATTGACATTATTATCTTTAGTCTTGTCCCATTTGCCCATAACAGATGTTGTCAGAATATTTGACATATTAGCTGTTTCTGCTTCTGTCTTAAGCTTTAATTCAAGAAGCAGATACTTCATATAATTAACTCGTAAATCTTCATTAGCTTTCTTATTATTAATATTCACTACCTTAGTGTCAGATTCCTCGCTGCTTCCGGACTCAACCTGATTGTAACTGAATATTTTTGTGAGCTGTTCCTCGTAAGCCCTATTAAAACAACTAACCGAAATCTTGCCTAATGCAGCCTGTATCTCATCTACTGCTTCTTCTGATGTATAGAATGACTTTGTTGCCTGACTGGCAGCCAGCTTCATTCTAAGATTAATCATAGTAGTAGTAGTAATCAGTGTTGCAAGAATCAACACAAATGATGTCATCAAAAGTACAATTATGATTGTAGAACCTGCATTATTCTTTTTCCTTCGAAAAGATACTTTTTTCATACGCCATCCCCATTCTTTCACTGATTAATTAGTTTTCCTTAGTTGTTGTAACAGTTGCTATAGCACTGTCGTCAGAAGGTTGTTTATCGTTATGATTATATTCTTCTTTCCACTGCCATACACGAACTGTCATTCTGTATAAGACATTCTTATTATTAACATCGCTCTTCAACGCCCAGTTCTTAATATTAGAATATACCTGAATCTTATCTGTTAATGGACTTGTCGCAACAACACCGTTAATGCATTTTGATACAATTACATTGTCTTTATTAACATGCATACTCTCAAACACATTACTTGTCTTAACAACCTTTTCCTGCTCCAACACATATACATTCAGATCATTGTATTCCACTATTTCTCCGGTAATCTCTGATGGAACATCATATGTTATATTAATCTTATCAGATACAAGCTTAGAAGTAATAGACTTCTGATTATAATGTTCTGTTGTATTCTCACCCTCAAAAGGAGTATAGAACATATAGAAACTCTTCAGATTATCCTCAAGTTTGCTTGAGACATAATTAACTTCAACTTCCTTAGTTACCTCTTTGCCATCTTCCATAACAGTTCTTTTTTCCTGTTTAACAAGTGCATCAAAAGTATAATCCGACATTGTTGTTGTCTTTACATAATCGGGATAGATAGTACCCGTATCATATCTATATGTAACTTTAACATCTATAGTCTGTCTGAATCTTAACTTTCCACTGGTTTTTCCAAGATATGTAAGTTTTACAACAGCATCAGTTGTTTTAGTTATCTTATCCCTTGTAGCATCAGTTTTATAAGACTTAAACCATGATAATGCCTGATTGTCACCATTATCATCTCGGAAAACAAAATTGTTGCCTGAAGATATATCAGCATATACTGAAAGTCCTGCCGAATTAATATTATTCTTTTTATTATCTGTTGTGCTGTCCGAATCAGTATATGGACCTGGATCAAATGTTGCCTTTATGTAATATTTCTCGCCATTAACACCTGTATAATAACTTACACCTCTCTCATCTGATACTACATATGTATTATTATCAGTTGTAGGTGCATAGTAATACTGTCCCTGCCTGTTAACAAGATTCTCCAAAGACATAGTCTTTGCTTCTTCTATTATGTTATTAATTGCAGTATTAGCATTTTCTGTTCTTCGTGCTTTGGCATTAATACGTGCAGCATTAGAAAATGTACTTAGAACTGGCAGAGATATGATAGCAAGTATAACAATTGCCACAAGGACTTCTACCAGTGAGAAACCTCGATTATTCAATTTTCGTTTCTTATATGACATTATCATATCCCTCTCCCTAAATATAATCTTTAATTAGCAGCGTTCTCTGAGAAAATATTATCTGTTCCTGTCTTTACATCAAATGTTGGTTCAGTAAATTTGCGATCACTGCCCTCAATAGCATATAAAGATATAGAAACTGATCCTGTAACAATACCTGTAGCATCGTTATAAGATGATGTCAGTGCATCAATTGTAGTCTTGTTAGAATATGTATTAATATAATCTATAAAATGCTTCCACTGACTATAATCTGATTCATATGCAATATTAATTGTTGATTTATACCCTGACATATTAGAAGAATATGTTGAGCTGCCACCAACATTGCTTGATGCAATCTGTCCGAATCTGTATATAGAAGTTGTTGGCGAAAGAGCAAGACTCTTTACCCACACTCCAGTTACACCTTCTGTCTTGATAAAGAAATTAATAGTATTAGGCTGTGTACTTCCTGAATCATATCTTGAAAGTGCTGACCTGTTCTCTGTCTGTAACTTAGTAGTATCAGCTATATATTTATCTTTATTATTGTTCTTTTCTTTTAAATCTCTCTGAGTAACTTCAAGACTTGATTTCTTTGTTGACAAAGTATCTGCCTGTGAAGACAGATTCTGATATCCAAAGAAATATGCAAGCACTACAATCAATGCAGCTGCAACTATAAGTAATAATTTTTTATCTCTTTCTGAAATCTTTAACATTCCTTTTAACTTATCCATCTGTCTCACCTCCTACTTTGCTGTATTACCAGTACTATTATTATCTGTAGATGTTGTTCCAACAAATGTACATGTAAGAGAGAATGTAGCTTCAACTGAACCTGCATTGTCTTTGTTTTCTGAAATAGTAGGTACATCTACATTAATAATTGATGGACTGTTCTGTAACTGTTGGATGAATTTGGCTACAGAAGCCTTACTTCCTGCCTTACCAGAAATAGAAACCGCACCAGATGTAATATTAAAGCTGCTTATAACAACATCAGATGGCATGTTTTTCTCAAGATAATCAATAAAATCCTGTAATGAATCATCACTATCAGCTGTAAGTGCTGTAAATGCTTTAATATCGTTATTCTCATCTTTAGCTGCATAATACTCATTGACAATCTCATTAATTGAACTAAGTTTCTCAATACTATTATTAAGATTAGCAATCTCAGCATTAAGTACAACTACTCTTCCAAGTGGAACAAGGACAAGAGCTGCTGCTACAACTACTGCACCAATAAAAGCAATTGCTATTGTCTTAGTATTCTCTTTCTTAACACCTGAATCAATCATTCTCTTAGGAACGAAATCAACAGGATCAAATACTGCACCTAAGTTAGTAACATAACTTGTAAGAGTTGCCTCTTCAACGTATGCCTTCTTATCCATTGTAATATTCTTAAGAGTTTCAACCTTCTCGATTGGCATATTAAGCTCATTAGAAAGAAGTGTTGCAAATCCCTTGATTGTTGTTGAATGTCCAATTAAATATGCTTTCTGGATTGATACTCTGTTACGGGATACATAGTAGTCAATAACTCGGTTGATATTGCTTGCCATATATCTTAATGACTCAGTAACCTCATCTCCATCGAATCTTGAATGAAGAAGTGTCTCATTCTGAAGTTTTGCAGTAGCAGCATCGTATTTTAATCCATATCTTTCCATAACTGCATTGACGAGCATTGATTTACCATATGGAACCATTCTCTGGAGCTGTAATACATTCTCCTTGAATATATTGATTACTGTACTGTCATTCTCAACCTGAATAACAAGACTGACTTCTGGTCCAATCTGCTGCTTCATAATCTGATATGTACTGTTACCTACATAATCGATAAATGCAATCTTAAGACCTAAAGTCTTAGCAAGATTGTAGTATGATTCAGCAACTTCTGAAGGAACTGCCGCTACCATGAGCTTTAACTTGTCCTGTCCTGATGAATCATCTACTTTCTCAAGAATTGTATGTTGGATAATATATTCATCCATATTAACTGGGAAATATTCTGTTGCATTAGCCTGTACAATCTTACCAACCTTATCTCCCTTAACATTAGGAATAAGTACTTCCTTAGTAGCAAGTCTAGGAGAACTTATTGAAAATGCAACATCTTTAGAGCTGAATCTGTGCTCATCCATTACTGCTTTAATAGCACTTGCAAGATCAGGTATATTCTCAAGAATACCATCTTCATAGCAATTTTCTGGAGTAGGTATTGTTACTGTCTTATGAACTGTAACATTCTTACCTGTTTTAGTGATTTCACATATTTTAATATACTCGTTATTAATAACGATACTTACCAATTTCCCTTTGGCTTTAACTGCAGCCATAAAATCCTCCTATCCAGCTCCCCACATAATAAGCTATTCATTCTAGTTAATAAATATATATAAATTCGCTGTTCTTCCTCTCATGCTTAGAAAGCCATAAGTGAAAGATACCAGTTAATTATATTCGTACCAAAAAGCATGGCTATTGTAAGCCCTGCACACAAATATGGTCCGAAAGCCAATACATGCTCAGCTTTCGTGACCTTCATACGGATGGAGTGAATGACTGCACCTAAGATGCAGCCAATCAGAAATGCCAGGATAATGCACTTCCATCCTAAAAATAATCCTGCGAACGCCATCAGTTTGATATCTCCACCGCCGAAAGCGTCAATGCCTTTAATTGCTCGTCCGATATACAGACATATGAGCATAAATCCACTTATAATACAAAACCCTATTAGATAGTCTAATAGGTTTTTGTAATCAAGTATGATTCTTATTACTGCCAAGACACCGATTGCCACGTTAAGTGAAAATGGTATCTCGAATGTTCTCCAGTCAATGACTGAGATAACAAGAAATATTGAAAACGCAAAGCACATAAGGATGCTTAACGGATTAAATCCATTTACAATAAAGATTATCACGTATGCAATGCCATTGGTCGCTTCAATGATTGGATATTGCTTTGATATCTTTGTCTTACAGTGTCTACATTTTCCTCCAAGTATTATGTAGCTCACCAGTGGTATGAGATCATACCACTGGATTTTCTCGCCACATGTCATACAATGCGAATGTTCTGTAGCTATATTCTCTTTTAATGGTAATCTGTAAATCAGTACGTTCAAAAAACTTCCGAATACGGTACCGTATAGAAAGATAATGAAGTACAGTAAAATTTCGTATTGCATGATGTTAGTTCCTTAAACTCAAATTATTCTACTACCATAGCAGTCTTTGATCTTGTTGCATTAACGATTGCACCGCTATCATTCTTTACAGAAACAGCGACTTTACCATCAGCTTCAATATCAATTGTTATTATTCCACTCTGTCCTGACTTAGACTTCATTGTTGCTGTAAGAACTCCATCATCAGAAAGTTCAGATTGTAAATTGTTAACAAATGTAGCATCTACACCTGTTGCGGCTGCTAATGCATGTGTAGTAGTATTTAATGTTACTGTTACTGCAGTTGTTGCTCCTGTTGTACTGTCCTTAGGTAATGCATTATTTACAGATTCTGTTGATAATGCTGTTGTAACTGACTGTCTTAATGAATCAAGTGTCTGTAAATCTGTTGACTCTCTTGACTTCTCAACGTTTCTGATAAGTGTTGGAGCTAATACGCCAACAAGAACTGCCATAATGGCGATAACTACGATAAGCTCTACTAAAGAGAAACCTTTGTTATTTGATTTTTTCTGTGTTTTTTTCATGTTTCATATCTCCCTTTTGAAATATATTTATATAAATCTGACATCATAAGCGACCTGATTATCAGATTGTATATACTTAATTAATTATGCATTGCCCAATGTATTATAGAGCTGAATCATTGGCTGGTAGATTGCCATTATAAGCATTACTACTACCAGAGCCATAAGGACTATAATAATCGGTTCCATAAGCGAAGTAAGTGTCTGTGTCTGGACTTCCACTTCTTCCTCATAATATACTGCCGAGTTGGTTAACATCTCCTCAACATTACCTGTCTCCTCACCGATGCCTACCATATGAACAACCATAGGTGGAAACAGACCTGTGGACTTTAACTGATTAGACAACGGCAATCCAAGTGATACACCATTTCTAACTTTCTGTAATCCATCATAGAATAATACATTCTTCATAGTTGAAGCTGATATATCAAGTGCATCAATCATAGGCATACCTGCCTGCAACAATGTACTCATTGTTCTTGCAAATGAAGCACAAGCCGACTTGGTCTGTAACAATCCGAATACTGGAATCTTTAACTTTAACTTATCAAGATTATGTCTTCCGACATCTGTTCTTTTATACATCTGAAGTCCTACTACAATTCCTACAATAACAATTATGTATATGAACCAGTAATTCTTAAGGCTGTTACTCATTGCAAGAATTGCCTTAGTTGTAGCCGGCAGTTCACTGTCAAGGTCTTCAAACATTGTCATAAAGCTTGGTATAACAAATGTAAGCATTACAATAATTACACCAACCATAACGCACAGAAGAACTATTGGATACATCATTGCTTTCTTAACAACACCCTTTAACTTAGCATCCTTCTCAAACTGAATAGCCATTCTTGTAAGAGAATTCTCCAAGCTACCTGATGCCTCACCAGCTTTAACCATATCTATAAGAATACTTGGAAACTCTTCATTCAATTTCATTGAGTCCGAAAGAGTCTCGCCTTTTTCTACGCTGTCCTGCGTTCTTTTAATTGCTTCCTGTAACTTCTTATTCTCTGTCTGCTCCGAAAGCATCTCCAAAGCATTGATAACACTGACACCTGCTTTAAGAATACTTGAAAACTGTCTGCAGAATACACTCATATCTCTTGGTGGAATCTTCTTCTTACCAAATAATGGTATATTAACATCCTTATCAAGTGTTCCCTGCTTTCCAATTGACACAGGTGTGAATCCCTGTTCCTTTATCTTTCTGGCTGCTTCCTCCCTACTCTCGGCTTCCACAGCTCCTTTAACATCTTTTCCCGAAGCGTCTACCGCTTTGTATGAAAATGTTTCCATATCACACTCCCCATTCCAAGTAGAATCATTACTGTTTTGTGCGTTTAGTATAACACACCAACCAATTTATGACAATAATTTTATCAAAATTAACAAACAATTAATTAGACATAAACTAACTTTTATATATATACCACATTTGGGTAATCCTTGACTACATACTAAAAGTGGGTAATTATACTATTATCTTCAACTTATCAGGACTTTGCCGCCATTCCAAGAAACAGGAACATATATGGTGTAGTATAAAACATTGTATTTCCAGTAAACGCACACACTGCATATGCAATTACACATCCTGCAGCCGCAATTGTTGTCAATTCTAACTTCTTAATCTTCTTTAATTGACACACAAGCATTGTTATCAATGCTCCTAGATACAATATCAATCCAGGAATTCCTAAAAACACCATATGCTGAATGTATTCATTAGCCGGTCTGTCTGTCACTGTGCTTTCCCAATATTGGTCATTCAGCTGTTCAGGGCCATAACCTACAACTGGGCTCTCTGGTATCATTTTAAAGCAAGCTTTCCAATAAATCATCCTTCCAGTGCCGGCTTTATCCATATCATCAGCTCCTGTTGCTATAGACTGCGTATCTTTAAACAATTTTATAAAGTCACCACCTATATTGCTTTTACCACTCGATGGAACCAGTCCTACTGAGCTCATAATACTTAGTACTATAAGTATAGCTATAGGAACTGCAATAACATTTTTCTTCTTTGTCTTAATAACATATATAATGCATACGCTTATCACTCCAACAACTGTCCCCAGATATCCCCCAAATGTATTATTAACAATCAGACAATATATCTGAAATGCTATTCCTGCCGCGCACAGTATCTTTCTTTTCTTATTATCTTCTACAAGAAACAATCCTGTCATAACAAGAACTGACATATTCAGGTAATATCCCATATGGTTAAACTGATTAAATACAGTTGCTCTTTCTGATTTAAACACATTTGTAATAACACCGTAATCCTGAAGTAAAAGGCAGACACCCATAACAGCCGAAGTAATCGCGTATGAAATCAATACATTTTTTCTTATTTTTTCATCTTTTATTATATTGGCACACATATACACGGCTGCATAAAAGAAATATGTTAATAATCCATCATATCTATATTCTGTTCCAAAGAACGATGTATGTATATCATTGGAACATAGCGTACATACTATACTCCATATTAACATCAATGCCAAAAATATATTCCATGGTTTTTTTTCATATAACCAATTAAGTTGCTTTTTATCTTGCCTCTATTCCATATAATTAACCCAATTCCATATACAATAACCAGTTGTATTGTTAGTAACCCCATAAACATCACTACCGTCTGATACTTTGACAAAATATTAAATTGATATATATAATCTTCTACATCTTTATCTGCCCACACTATATGCGTAATGATTGAAGTCAACGGCAGCATAGTCCACATAATCAATATTACTTCTGCTGCTTTTTCAAAAGGCTTTTTCCCTAACACCTCAAATATTTCTCTAATAGTCTTGCATTTCTTTAATCGTTCAAACATATTTCCCCTCACATGTTCCAATTTATGTCTTATTTTATAGTATTTTAACATTTACAGATATCTAATACAAGCAAAGAAAAAGCAATGCCAGTATTGTTGTGCTACCAGCATTGCTCTTATCTTAAATATTCAATTTTGCTTTAACCTCTTCTAAGTCGTAATCCGGTGCTGATGCTACTACTGCATCATAGATTGGCTTGATATCTGTCTCTTCCTCCTCTAGCTCGGATGCTATTATTGGGAGAGATTTTGACTTTTTTACTTTCTTGATAATAAGAGTAATTATCTTAAATTGTTCGCCTTCTGCTCGCCCCCTCTTCTCTCCTTCTATTCGACCTCTACGTTCACTCTCTTCTTTCACACCCTCTATATAATCTTTCTCGTCAAATTCTGTTAGCAACATATTCGTCACCTCCGCCTTGTTATTCCTCAATATTTCTTTAAGTATATTATTGCGGATTGCTTCTTCAATTGCAAGTGAAACTGCTTCTGCGAATATTTCTACTACGCTTGCTCAGACCCTTTTGGACTTCTTACTGCTTCTCCGTAGCTGCGACGTCCATTCTGACACGGTTTCTTGCTCTTTTTGGACTTTCGACTGCTTTCCCATGGCTTCGACGTCCATTCTGACACGGTTTCTTGCTCTTTTTGGACTTCTGCTTGCTTTCCCACCGCTTCGACGTCCATTCTTATACTGTTTCTTGCTCCTTTTAGACTTCTGCCGTGTCTCCCACCGCCTCAAAGTCCAATTCCTGCATTTTTACTCTACCTAGATGCTCTCACTTCTCCAATCCGCAAAAGAATAAAAGCAATGCCAGTATATTGCTACCAGCATTGCTCTTATCTTAAATATTCAATTTTGCTTTAATCTCTTCTAAGTCGTAATCCGGTGCTGACGCTACTACTGCATCATAGATTTGCTTGATGTCTGCCTCTTCCTCCTCTAGCTCGGATGCTATTGTTGGGAGTGGTTTGGATTTTTTTACTTTCTTGATAATCTGGACGATTTCTCCTTCCATTCTTCCTTCCAATCTTCCTTCTTCTCGCCCCCTCTTCTCTCCTTCTATTCGACCTCTACGTTCACTCTCTTCTTTCACACCCTCTATATAATCTTTCTCGTCAAATTCTGTTAGCAACATATTCGTCACCTCCGCCTTGTTATTCCTCAATATTTCTTTAAGTATATTATTGCGGATTGCTTCTTCAATTGCAAGTGAAACTGCTTCTGCGAATATTTCTTTTTTGCTTTTATGTATTCCCAGCTTTGCATATTTCTCTACTAATTCATCATAATACTTTCTTATCAATGCTATTAATTGTGAATATTCCATTAGTTTCTGACATTTATTCATAAGTTCTTTATTGCAGCCATAATTAATGTTAATCAGCAATGCTTCCAATTCGAGACACGGCTTCTGACCTTTATTACTATCATTAGTCATATAAGAATCTGACAATGGCATGACTCGTCTTTCAGGTTCTCCATCTCTTCCATTATAGAATACTATATACCTTGGAAATGGCAGCTTAACCGGAGTTTCGTTGTAGATTCTCAGCCTGTTTCTTTCTATGTAGCCTTTGTATAGCTCAGTAAGATATATAAGCCCTCTTATTGGCATATTCTGATTAACACTGCTCTGATGTTCATACAGATTCAGCTCGCTGTCTATCACGAATGAGATGTCATTCTTGTAACCAATATATATGGCATCCTCTATCGTGTTTATTTCTATCAGATTCTCATCTATATGCTCAGTATCGTTTAATGCGTTATACAAGCTGAGCAAGTCCTTTTTGTTGTCAAATATCTTTCTGAACAACGTATCCTTGAAATTTCTGTTGATTTCTAACCCCATAGATATCCTCCTCTTTCTCGATTGCAGGCTGATATCCATGCATCTATTCATTGTGTTTCTATACACAGTATGCTAGCTTTTACGGATATCTAATACAAACCTGCTTTATTTAATTGTGTCTTGTGGATTAGTCTGAATGAATATTCAGTCCTGATAGGCAATGTACATTGAACATATATTGAACAATTGTATATTCGTATACATTGCTTAAGATAAAAGATTTACGCGCACAATTCTTTTAATATATTAATATCACCTTTATTTGTGTATGTCAATTGTTTTATTTATATTTAATTAAAAATTGTTGTTAAAACTCGTGTTTCATGCTTCGTTTGGACCTCAACCTGCTTTTCCACCGCTTCGACGTCCATTCTTCGGGGATTTCTCTACCGCTTTGGTCTATATCCCGCTTGTACATGCTGTTGCCAAGCAATATCTGACACCCTTGCTGTTTTGCTATACACTTCCCACTATCCAAGCGTGTTCGGGACCCTCACCCGTTATAGCACACCCATGGTGTGCAAACAAAAATCCGAGGCTTTTGCCTCGGACTTTGTCTACACTCTGAAAAGAAGATTATTCCTTTTCAATATTATTATCTAATATTTTGTTTCAGCTTATTGCCCCTCTATTTCTGTTGTTTCTGTTATTGTATTTGCCCCATTTATATGAATATCTCTTTTTTCAATCCATCCGAATGACCAAGCACATACGGTAATAGCCAACAGAATAATGATAACAACATTTGATATAACTAGCGGTTTAAGCTTTTTCTCATCTGAATTCAAACCATTAACAAGTCTATCTACATAAAAGAAAAGTCCAAATAAAATATTTATCAACACTAATCCAATAATTAATGAAACAACTATTATTCTATATGAACTAATAGCATTAATATTGTTTAATACGGATGTTGAAAATGCAATTTCACCAGTAAATGCAAGTACAACAGCTGCAAATATACCTAAAATAGCAATATATTCTTTTTGTTGTTTTCCTAATTCATTCTCAACATTCTTTTGAGCGACCTTAGCTTTATCAACTTCTGTCTGTATCTGTTTAATCTGTGATTGAACATCAATAATAGCTTCTTCTCCAGATGTTTTTCTATCTCCAGCATCAGAATACAAAATTCTTGCAATATCTAAACTTACATGGTCGTACAATTTTTGAATACTATCTCCAATATCAATAATATTACCTTCGCCATCTCGATTTTGAGGATTATATCCTGCTCTAATTACAGATAAATTCTGTCCTAATATGTTTATATCACCCAGTGAAGAATCTTGCTGTATTTGAGTCAAAACAGTAAAGATATCTGAGTAAAAATGTCTGAATCGTTCATCTTTATTAGGAGAATAATAAAGTGCTTCAAGACGTTTATACATCGTATGACGTGTACTTTTGTCTTGAAGCAATTCTTGATTCTTAGCCAATTCAAACAGAATATCACAAAATTCTTTACGTTGAACCTGTTCTTTCGATAAATTCAATTACCCCACCGCCTTTATTAGGTCTGTAGGAATAACACAATGATTACCCAACCCTTTTCTATATATTTTAGACCATGCACCATCTTCTTTATGAGTTTCAGCAACCATCTCCCAAGGGTCAAGCACTCGTTTTTCTTCAACGATCTTATCTATATATGAAGCATCAGAAGAAAGAATAGAAAAAACCTCTTTTGTGATAGATATTGGCATTGCACCATAACCACAATAATGATAATAAACATTTGGAACAACCGGTCCAAACTGCCACGCTTCAATATCATCTGAAAATGCCATCTCATTTCTCTGCAAAAAATCTTTTTGTATATAGTAAAGAATCTTCTGCAACTGAAGGTTACTTATAGGTCGACCATCCTCTATACATTTAGAAACAATATATTTCGATAAATCTAAAGCGTTATACATTTCTGATGACCTCCTTTCAGTGTCTGAGTTCATACTAATATTATACTACTTTTACATTCCAAACACTATTAATAATTTGTTAACTTATTATTTTATAAATAACCTCACCAGTATTTCTACCAGTGAGGTCATTATATCATATTGCCAATCCCATTAAGCATCAAATCTTATCATTTTCTACATCGTTTGGCGTTCATTCAAAAATCCTACAGTTCTAGTAAAATCATTGGTTTATTTATCCAAACTCTTCATCGTCGGGAAGAGCAGAACGTCTCTAATCGCAGGTGAATCTGTAAGCAGCATAACAAGTCTGTCGATACCGTAACCGATACCGCCTGTTGGTGGCATACCTACTGCAAGTGCGTTAAGGAAGTCCTCATCAGTGTGCTGTGCTTCCTCGTCGCCGTTCTCTGCGTTCTTATCCTGCTGTGCGAAACGCTCTCTCTGATCGATTGGGTCGTTAAGCTCTGAGTATGCATTACACATTTCCCATGTGTTAATGAAAAGCTCGAAACGTTCAACCTTCTCTGGATCAGATGGCTTCTTCTTAGTAAGTGGAGAAATTGCAAGAGGATGATCCATGATGAATGTAGGCTGGATTAAATTCTCTTCGCAGTACTCCTCGAAGAAGAGGTTGATGATATCGCCCTTAGTGTGACGCTCCTCGAACTCAATTCCTCTCTCCTTAGCAAGAACCTTAGCTTCTTCGTCAGTCTTAATTGTATCAAAATCAACACCGGCATATTCCTTGATTGCATCATTCATAGTAAGTCTTCTGAATGGCTTGCCAAGGTCAATCTCAGTGCCGTTGTAAGTAATCTTAGTTGTACCGCATACAGTCTCAGCAAGATGTCTGAACATACTCTCTGTAAGTTCCATCATGCCCTCGTAATCTGTGTATGCCTGATAAAGCTCCATAAGTGTGAACTCAGGGTTGTGTCTTGTATCAACACCCTCGTTACGATATACTCGTCCGATTTCATAAACTCTCTCAAGACCACCAACGATAAGTCTCTTAAGATAAAGCTCTAATGAAATACGAAGCTTAACGTCCTCGTCAAGTGCATTGTAATGAGTCTCAAATGGTCTTGCGGCAGCACCACCAGCATTAGATACAAGTGTTGGTGTCTCAACTTCCATGAAGTCTCTGCCATCAAGGAACTTTCTGATTTCCTTGATAATCTTAGATCTCTTTACAAATGTTTCCTTAACCTCAGGATTCATTATTAAATCAACATATCTCTGACGGTATCTCATATCAGTATCTGTGATTCCGTGGAACTTCTCAGGAAGTACCTGTAAACTCTTAGAAAGAAGAGTGATTTCCTCAGCGTGAACTGATATCTCTCCTGTCTTAGTTCTGAAGATGAATCCCTTGATACCGAAGATATCACCGATATCAGACTTCTTGAAGTCTGCATATGCTTCTTCGCCAATTGCATCTCTTGAAATATATGCCTGCATTCTGCCCTTAAGATCAGCAATGTTACAGAAAGATGCCTTTCCCATTACTCTCTTGAACATCATACGTCCGGCAAAGCTTACATTGATTGGAGAAGCGTCCATAATGGCTCTTCTCTCATTGTAATCAGCATTAACTGCTTCTCTTGCCTGCTGCTCATCTAAACCTTCAGTATTAACTGCTGGTCTGTCACCGAGAAGTTCCTTCTCATGTGCTTCATAGATGGCTCTGATTTCATCTGTGTGATGTGTTACATCATACTTTGTTATCTGGAATGGATCCTTACCTGCGTCCTGAAGGTTCTTTAACTTTTCCATACGAACCTTAATCTGCTCGTTAACGTCAGGCTGCTGTGCAGATTTATTATCTCCCATGAATGAGTATCTCCTTTTCTATATGTTACTGATAATTAGTCGTTCTTTACAGATACAACTGTATATTCAATCTCTCCAACAGGTGCTTCTACCTTAACAGTGTCACCCTTCTTCTTTCCAATAAGAGCTGCACCAAGTGGTGACTCATTAGAAATCTTGTTATTAAGGCTGTCTGCCTCTGATGAACCAACGATTGTGTACTCGATATCCTCATCGAATTCTACATCGTGAAGTACAACAACGCTCTCCATCTTAACTACATCTTTATTCTTATCGTTATCCTGAATAACTTCACAGTTTGCAAGAATTGCTTCAAGTTCTGCGATTTCTGTTTCGATATCTCTCTGCTCATCCTTAGCTGCATCGTACTCAGCGTTCTCTGATAAATCTCCCTGTTCTCTTGCTTCCTTTAACTTCTGAGCAACTTCCTTTCTTCTGACAACCTTAAGCTCCTCAAGTCTTGCTACTCTTTCGTCATACCCCTTTTTAGTAAGAAACTGTTTCTCTGCCATGTTCTTATCACCTTTCTATATCTACTACACTAATATGCTTCTGCTCTACTAGAGAATAAAACCCCACAAGCGTCACAATATTATAAACTATCAGTTCCTGTCTGTCAACGAGGGCTTTGAAGTTATACTCTCAGCCCTGCCTGCATTTCATAAGACTATGCCTGCAGCCCGTCCAGTATTCTGTCCACTAGACCATTGAACTGTTCCAGATTTGTTACCTGGTTGGCTTCATTTCTTAATGCCGCTGCGTGCTTGATTCCTGCTGTATACCATGCAAAATGTTTTCTCATCTCGCGGATTCCTGTAAACTCGCCTTTTATCTCGCACAGTCCTTTGGCATGTCTCTTTATCATCTGGCATACTTCTTCAACAGATGGTGGTGCAATTATTGTCCCATTATTCATATATTCAGAAACCTGTCTGAATATCCATGGATTTCCTCTTGCTGCCCTTCCAATCATTATTCCGTCACAGCCTGTCTGCTTCATCATATTAACAGCATCTTCACCACTCTTAATATCGCCGTTGCCGATAACCGGAATTGAGACTGCTTCTTTGACCTGTCTTATTATATCCCAGTCTGCATGACCTGAATAATACTGCTGCCTTGTTCTTGCGTGGACTGCAACAGCAGCTCCGCCGGACTCTTCAATAACATGTGCTATCTCAGGCGCATTTATACTATTCTCATCAAACCCCGCCCTTATCTTGATTGTAAGTGGCTTATCAAGTGCATTAGCCATCTTCTCAACAATTCTTCCGACAAGCACCGGGTCTTTCATAAGTGCCGAACCCTCACCGTTATTGACTACCTTTGGCACAGGACAGCCCATATTGACATCAATTATATCGAACTCTCTTTCTGAAAGTCTCTTGGCAATGTCTGCCATGATATCAGGGTCTGAACCGAAAAGCTGCAATGCAAGCGGACGCTCCTCTGGCACTGTTTTCATCAGGTCCTCTGTATTCTTATTATTGTACAGTACAGCTTTGGCACTGACCATTTCTGTACACATAAGCCCACAGCCCTGCTCCTTGCATAAAAGTCGAAATGGCAGGTCTGTTACTCCTGCCATCGGTGCCAATGCAATATTGTTCTTTATCTCAACATTTCCAATTCTCATAATTACTCCATGCCTAAGAAGAATACCTTGAAGAACATCTCAAGTGATTCAAGAAGTTCTCTCTTCTCATACTGATACTTCTTGACGAGCATACCGCATGCTATCTCATCATACAGTAAATCTCCCTCGTCTGCTGAGGATTTGAATAAGAGATTGCCTTCCTCATCAAATTCCATATCAAGTATTCCGCCAACTTCCTCTGTGAAAAGAACGCACATAATCTTTAACTCGTTCTTTACATCATCAGGAAGCTTATCGAAATCAGGGTTAAAATAGTATTTCTTCTCATAAGAATTAGATACACATAAAACTACATTTTCATCAAACATATCCATATAATCCTCTCACAGAAACCTCTCCGGTTCTGATAATCTTCTCGCCCTCGTCTGTCTTAATGATAAGCTCACCCTCATCATTGATTCCAAGAGCTGTGCCGACAATCTCTTTATCGGCGTATATTGCCTTAACTTCACTGTCTTTATTGACAAGCATTGCATTATAATCTTCTTTAAGTCCAGCCAGATTCTGTGTCTTAACAAATTCTGTATAGTACTTTGCAAAGCTCTCTGAAAATGCAGCTACTATACGGCTTCTTTTCAGATGGTCGCCAGTTTCAAGATACAGTGAAGAAGCTGTTGCCTTGATTGAATCATCAAATTCTGTAGTATTAACATTAATTCCCATGCCGATAACTACATAATGTATGTAATCCATCTCTGCACTCATCTCTGTTAATATTCCACTTATTTTCTTCTTATTAAGAACTATGTCGTTAGGCCACTTTATACGGCACTCTGCGTCATGTCCGTCCTCTGTAAGAACCTTGTGGATTGCCTCCTGCTCTGCCATAGCTGCTACTATTGTGAGCATTGAAGCATTGACTGGTGCAATATCCGGTCTTAAAAGTAGTGACATCCATATACCGCTTCCTGCTGGAGATGCCCAGTTTCGTCCGCGTCTGCCGCGTCCGCCTGTCTGGCTCTCTGTTATATAAAGTGTTCCATCAGCTGCATTGTCTTTCTCTGCAGCTCTCTTTGCCTCGTTGTTGGTAGAATCTGTCTCGTCATAATACACTACATCACGGATAATCCCGGTTGTGTCACCTGTATCCACACAGGTAAGCTGGCTCATTATCTCGCTTGCTGTAAGAATATCAGGATACTTTGTTATATGATAACCTTTATTCTGGACAGCTTCTATAACATAGCCATCTTCCTTTAACTGGTTGATAACCTTCCAGACAGCCGTTCTTGAAACACCAAGCATATTGCACAGTGCCTGTCCTGACACATATCCATCTGATTTTCTCAAAACATTTAAAATCTTAGTCTTCATACCATTACCCGCCATGCAATCACTGCCATAAGCAGAAGTCCTAATGTAACAACTGTAAGAATAACTCCTGACACTGTCCTGTCGCTCATGAAATTCTTAGCTGCTGTAAGTCCGTTAACAAGTGCTCCAAGCAGGAATTCCACTGCGAATAATATTCCGCTTCCACTGCGCAGGAACAGTATAATTATGAATACCACTCCTATTGCAAATGTAAGTGCTATATTAGCATAATCTATGAGCATCTTGCTCTTTCTGTACGCGCCACTCGTTGTATAATACATAACGCCTCCATACCTTACGAATTAACCGTTGCGAATTACATTTTTACTTATAAGCACCAAGTGTAGCTGCCATTACAGCCTTGATTGTATGCATTCTGTTCTCTGCCTCATCGAATACAACTGACTGCTCTGACTCAAATACTTCATCAGTAACTTCCATCTCATCAAGACCGAATTTGTCATGAATCTCTTTACCAATCTTAGTCTTAAGGTCATGGAAAGCTGGAAGACAGTGCATAAATATTGCATCCTTAGAAGCATTGTCCATAACTGCCTTGTTAACCTGATATGGAAGAAGTGCCTTGATTCTCTCAGCCCATACTTCGTCAGGCTCGCCCATTGATACCCATACATCTGTGTATAATACGTCTGCGTCCTTAGTTCCTGCCTTAACATCTTCTGTAAGTGTTACAGAACCACCGCTTTCCTTTGCCCACTCCTCACACTGTGCAACAAGTTCCTTGTCCGGGAAATATTCCTTGGCTGTGCATGCTGTGTAGTGAAGTCCTAACTTAGAGCATACAATCATAAGTGAATTACCCATGTTGTATCTTGCATCACCCATGTATACGAACTTAACGCCCTTTAATCTGCCAAGCTTTTCCTTGATTGTAAGCATATCTGCAAGCATCTGTGTTGGGTGGTACTCGTTAGTAAGTCCGTTCCATACAGGCACGCTTGAATATTTTGCAAGGTCTTCAACTATCTCCTGACCAAATCCTCTGTATTCGATTCCTTCAAACATTGTGCAGAGAACTCTTGCAGTATCAGCAATACTCTCTTTCTTGCCAATCTGTGAACCTGTTGGGTCAAGATATGTAACGCCCATACCAAGGTCATGTGCTGCAACCTCGAATGAACAGCGTGTTCTTGTACTTGTCTTCTCGAATATAAGTGCAACATTCTTTCCGATAAGTGGCTGTTCTACAATGCCCTTTTTCTTCTTATCCTTAAGCTCTGCTGCTAAGTCTATTAAATATAAAATCTCCTCAGGTGTGTAATCCTTGAGTGTTAAAAAGTCGCGTCCCTTTAAATCCATGACATCCTCCTGTCTGTATGACCAATCCGCATACATTGAATAATTAATAACTTTGTTCATTCTATCGCAATTATAGTTCTTCGTCAAATGTGACTTCTTTACTTACATATCTGCGTATACATTTGCACATAAAAATGTGGTGCAGTCACCAGTTTCCTGATAACCACACCACACTGCACATCCATTATTAATGGAATATATGATCTCCAATTATTACGAAATCTGAATAGTTGTTAACATCTACAGTATATAATGCTCTGAATGATGTATAACCACCGATATTGTTAACACCTGATAATGCTTCAAGTGCTGCCTGCATACATTCTGTGTTTCTAGGGCCATTGGCAAGTCTTGCCGCGAATCTGTCTGATGGATTACCAGCTCCATCAGATACACCAGAGAACTGTGATCTCTGATATATAACCCCTGAAACTGTATTAGGATAGTGTCCGCTTCTTACTCTGTTAAGAATAACATTGGCAACTGCAAGCTTTCCTGCATATGGCTGGTATCCAGCCTCCCAGTCTATGATACATGCCATAAGCCATATATCATCATCTGATACGCTCATAGTTGGATTGTATGTTATATCTGTTCCAGATATTGTATTAGCGATTATCCTCTGTTTTCTGGCTTCCTCTGCTGCAGCAGCTGCTCTTGCAGCCTCTGCTTCCGCCTCAAGTCTTGCTTCCTCTGCAAGTCTTGCAGCTTCTGCCTCTGCCTCGATAGCCTGAATCTCTGCTATTGTATAACCTGTAAGAAGATTATCTGTTCCTACTTCCTGTGCTAATGCTTCTGCTTCTTCTCCAAAACATAAGCACTGTGTAAGTACATAGCCTTCGCAGTTTCCTGAACTTACTTTAGTCCATTCTTTACCAACTGAATCAACGTCAACGAGTGTGTTAGTATATAATCTTCCAACAACCTCTGATGTATCTTCGTCTGTAGTGTCATAAACATCAAGATAAGGATCAGTTATTGCTACTGCCTTGTTCTTGTATGTTCCTGTTTCTTCATACCCAGTCACAAGAACTTCTTCTGTATTAGCCGAATAAGATGCAACTTTAATTCCCGTGTCAGTATTCTGTGTTTTCTCATAGGTAGTTGCTACTGCTGGAAGAACCGGTGTCATGAATAACACAATTGCAGCTCCGATATAGCAAGCAGCTTTGCTACTTCTAAGTCTCATATTATACTTCCCTTTCCGGCGGCTTATTTAGCTTCGCCTGCAAAATTGTTACAGAATTGTTACAATTTATTACGGAATTATAATAACAAAGTTACAGCATTTTGTCAAATATGTTAAAAACCCGCTCATAGAGCGGGTTTGCAAGCATCTGTATTCTATATTGTTCTCTGGCGTACTGCCTCATATGTAAGAATTGTACATGCAATAGCTGCATTTAACGATTCTACTTCTCCCTGCATAGGAATTCTTATGAGTGTATCAGCCTGCTTTGTAATATCATCTGTAAGACCATTGCCTTCGTTACCTATAAGAAATGCTGTCGGCGTACTGTAATCTTCACCAAGATATGTGTTCTTACCGTCAAGATGTGCCGCATAGACCTTAACTCCAGCTTTCTGGCACTGTGCAACAGCTTCACCAAAATCCTGTACATACACGAATGGCACTCTGAATATTGAGCCCATCGTTGAACGTATCGTCTTAGGATTATATATGTCAACAGTGTTAGGACTCATGATAACTCCTGTAACTCCTGCACCCTCTCCCATCCTTAAGATAGTTCCAAGATTACCGGGGTCCTGCAGATTCTCTACAAGAATAAGGAGCGGATTGCCTGTAAGCATATCTGACAGACTGTTGTCCTTCATCTTCACAACTGCCATAATTCCCTGTGGTGTCTGTGTCTGCGACATTCTGTCAAATACATTATCTGCGACAATCTCAATCCTGTCTGCAGTAATTCCCTGCTTTCTTGACAGTTCACTGGCATAATCAGGATTATTATTCTGAAATCTTTCTGACATGTATATCTTTACAAGTGAATCTGCCGGCACTTCAGATACCATGCGGATTCCCTCTACAACATATTCATTATTCTTCTTTCTTTCCTTAGCCTTGGAAAGCAGTGACATCACATGCTTTACCTGCGAACTGCTGGTACTGGTTATCATTATCAGGTTACCTTTCTTTAAATGTATCACTCATAATATTATTAAAATATTACTTAGAAAGTAATGCACTTATATTAAATTCATAATCATTAATATCTTTAGTCATAGCAAGTGCTTCATCAATGTCATAATCTACGAACTTGCCATCCTTGTAAGCTACAAGTCTGTTGCTCTTGCCGTCTGCAAGAAGGTCAACTGCATAAGCACCCATGATAGATGCATACATTCTGTCCTTACATGTTGGAGAACCACCACGCTGCATATATCCTAATATTGTAGCTCTTGTCTCAACACCTGTTGCTGCCTCAATTCTTCTTGCCATTCCTGTAGAATGTCCTATACCTTCTGCATTGATAATAAGGTGGTGCTTCTTACCCTTCTTTCTTCCCTCAATGATATGATTGATAAGCGCCTGCTCATCATTGTCATATCTTTCTGGAAGAAGAATATCCTCTGCACCATTGGCAATACCACACCATAATGCGATGTATCCGGCATTACGTCCCATAACTTCAATAATACTGCATCTTTCATGTGATGTAGATGTATCTCTGATCTTATCAATAGCTTCCATTGCTGTATTAACTGCTGTATCAAATCCGATTGTATAATCTGTACATGCAATATCAAGGTCGATAGTTCCAGGAATTCCTATTGTGTTGATTCCCTGTGCAGCAAGCTTCTGCGCACCTCTGAATGAACCATCTCCACCTATTACAACAATTCCGTCAATTCCATGCTTTCTGCATACTTCAGCACCCTTCTTCTGACCTTCTTCTGTCATGAATTCCATACAACGTGCTGTATAAAGAACTGTTCCGCCTCGCTGGATAATATCAGCAACGCTTCGCTTGTCCATATCGATTATCTCATCATTAAGTAGTCCGTTATAGCCCTTCTGAATACCCTTGACCTTAAGTCCTTTATTCAAAGCAGTTCTGACAACTGCACGGATAGCTGCGTTCATACCTGGAGCATCTCCGCCACTTGTTAATACACCGATTGTTTTAATTTCCTTTGCCATAACTTCCCCTTTCTTATCTCTTCATAATATTTTCTGTTTTATGTTACCACATTACAGAAGAAAAATCTTCATTTTCTGACAAAATTTTACCAATCTTAATTAAATTTTATGTTGTAGCAACATTTTTTTCACCGTACTTAGTCTTAAGAATGTAAAGCAGGTCTGACGATACCTTCACACACTGGCTTGGCGGAAGCGCAATTCTCTGCTTCTCTGCCACACAATATATTGTGACTGTATCTTTACCATCTGATTCCATCAGAATATCAAAAAGTTCATCTCTGTGTGCCTCATATTCTGCAAGGCTGTCGAATCGCAGCCACAGTCTTCTTGGTACACTGTCAAAGCTTACAAGACTGTCTGCAATAAGCTTTGCCTCTGTACCTACGTTAGCCTGCACCCGTCCTGTAATAAACACTTTATTGGTCATATCAAGAACTCTTCTGTTCTTCTCATACGCCTTAGGAAACAGTATGACTTCCACACTTCCAACGAAATCTTCAATTGTAAGATAAGCCATCTGCTGCCCGGTCTTAGTCGTATTAACCTTGATATTCCTTACAAGTCCGCCTATTGTCTGCTTAGTGCTGTCTGCTGCCTTAGTCTCTCCTGTCTCATCATCCACAAGGAAATCTGTACTTCTCGCAGATATGTGCTTCTCCCACATACCAGTATATTCATCAAGAGGATGTCCTGTTACATATACTCCAAGAACTTCTTTCTCTCTTTCAAGAAGATCCTCCTTCTCGAATTCAGAAATATCTGGAATCTTCATCTCCAGGCTCTGTTTATCCTCATCACTTACAAGGTCAAAGAGCGACATCTGCCCTGAGATAGCATCTTTATTCTGCTTAATGGCTGAATCTATCATTCTTTCATATACATTGAGCATACCTCTTCTTGTATGTCCAAATGTATCAAATGCACCAGCAAATATCAGGTGTTCAACAGTCCTTTTGTTAATAACCCCAGCCATTCTTGTGATGAAATCCTGCATAGAATGGAACTCGCCATTATTAGTTCTCTCTTCAATAATTGCGCTGATTGTAGGTCTTCCCATACTCTTTACCGCATTAAATCCGAATCTTATATCCTTACCCTCAACACTGAAATCCGCAACTGAATTGTTGACATCAACAGGAAGAATCTTAATTCCCATCTCTCTTGCAGCAAGGATATATTCTGCAACCTTGCTTGTCTTATCCGTTACACTTGATATAAGCCATGCCATGTATTCTACCGGATAATGCACTTTAAGATATGCCGTCTGGTACGCCACTACCGCATAGCATGCCGCATGTGACTTGTTAAATGCATACTTTGCAAAGTCCATCATCTCATCATATATCTTATTGGCTACCTGTTCACTTATGCCGTTCTTAATACAGCCCGGTACTCCGTTAGCTTCATTACCATATACGAAATTCTGGCGCTCCTGCTCCATCACATCAAGCTTCTTCTTAGCCATGGCTCTTCGCACATTATCACTTCCGCCCCATGAATATCCGGCAAGGTCACGTACAATCTGCATAACCTGTTCCTGATACACCATACAGCCGTAAGTAGGCTCTAAGATTGGCTCTAACTGAGGACACTCATATGTTATGTTACCTGCATTCTCTTTTCCCTTAATATACTGTGGAATGAAATCCATAGGACCCGGTCTGTAAAGTGATATTCCGGCTATTAAGTCCTCTAAGCAGTCCGGCTTTAACTCCTTCATGAAGTTCTTCATTCCACCACTCTCTAACTGGAATATGCCGGCACATTTGCCCTGACTTATGCACTCAAATACAGCTTTATCATTATAAGGTATCTTATCTACTGAGAATGAAGGGTCAATCTGCTGTTCACACTTCTCTGTCTGCTGGATTACAGTTAAGTTTCTAAGACCTAAGAAGTCGAACTTTAACAGTCCAAGGTGCTCAAGCGTAGGACCTTCAAACTGCGTAACCTTGACATTATCAGCACCTACTGCAACAGGAACATACTCACCAACGTCCTTCTGACTGATAAGAACACCTGATGCATGGACTGACGCATGCCTTGGAAGACCTTCAAGTCTCTTCGCTTTATCTATAAGGTCATGCACTGTCGCATCCTGCTCATACAGTGCTTTTAATTCCGCATTAGGTTTAATATCCCTGTCTGCATCTCCGTTCATGGCGCTGTCTATTGTGACACCGACCTTCTGTGGTATCATCTTGGCAATATTATCAACCATTGCATATGGAAGGTCCATAACACGACCTACATCCTTGATAACCGCCCTTGCTGCCATTGTTCCAAATGTGATTATCTGGCATACACATTCTTTACCGTATTTCTCTATAACATAGTCAATAACCTTCTGTCTGCCTTCCGGAGCAAAGTCCACGTCAATATCGGGCATGGATACTCGTTCGGGGTTTAAGAATCGCTCGAAGACAAGATTATATTTAATAGGGTCAAGTGTTGTTATTCCAAGGCAATATGCAACAAGACTTCCTGCTGCCGAGCCTCGTCCCGGTCCTACGGGAATGTCATGTGTCTTGGCATAATTAATGTAATCCCACACAATAAGGAAGTAATCCACATATCCCATTGAGTAGATAACTGACAGTTCATACGAAAGTCTCTGGAATATATCATTAGTATCTTTCGCACGTTTTATAACAACGTCCTTTCTGTCAGCCACTATTGATGCCTTTGCCTGTTCTATAACATCTTCAAGACTTACATCTGTAGTCTTGTCAGGATATCTCTTCTTTAATCCTTCATAACATAATGCATTAAGATATACCCACGAATTCTTTCCATATTCTTCAGGTACATCAAATGCTGGCAGCTTTGTAACCCCGAATTCTATCTCAACATTACATCTGTCTGCTATCTTGTGTGTATTCTCTACAGCCTCCGGTGCATATTTGAACAGTTCTGCCATCTCTTCCTCTGACTTTAAGTAGAACTGTCCGCCCTCATAACGCATTCTGTTCTCATCTGAGAGTTTCTTACCGGTCTGGATACACAATAATATATCGTGGGCATCCACATCGTCTGCATATGTGTAATGGACATCGTTGGTACATACAAGCTCAATTCCTGTCTCTTTATGCATACGCATAAGCTGTGGATTGACATAATGCTGCTCTGCAATTCCATGATCCTGTAATTCAAGGAAGAAGTTGCCCTTACCGAATATATCCTGAAGCTCCAATGCAGCATCTCTCGCAGTCTCATACATGCCTCTTGAAAGATATCTCTGCACTTCTCCTGCAAGACACGCGCTTGTTGCAATAATTCCTTCATGATATTCCCTTAATACTTCTTTATCTACTCTTGGCTTATAATAGAATCCTTCCGTAAATCCTTTGGAAACTATCTTCATAAGGTTCTGATAACCTGTATTATTCTCTGCAAGAAGTACAAGATGATTGTATTTATCCTCGCTCTGTCCTGCTCCCTTATCGAATCTTGAGCCGGGTGCAACATATACCTCACATCCAAGAATAGGCTTGATTCCGACCTTCTTAGCCGCCTCGTAGAAATCAATAACACCATACATAACACCATGATCCGTTATTGCAAGGCTGTCCATTCCAAGCTCTTTCGCTCTCTTAGTTATCTCTTTAATCTTGCTGGAACCGTCCAGCAGCGAATATTCTGTATGCACATGCAAATGTGTAAAACTCATAGATTTTCCCCTTAATCTTAAACAATCAATTAACGATACATATTGAAATCAATAGAAAAAATATACCACATTTTCCGCCATATATCTACACGCAATAACAATAAACAGGAGCCTGATTATCTCCGGCTCCTGTCTGTAAACTTAATTATTCTTATTATTCCTGTGTTCCATCATTCTTATCATCTGACTTATCCTGATGTTCACCCTTATTATCGTCTGAATGGTTAGTTATATTCTTCCATATATCACTCTCAGGCTCACCACTTACTGTTGATGAATAACTGCCATCTTCATTGAAAGTTACGCTCTCTGCAACCTTCTCTGATGTTGAGAATAATGAAGTATCAACTGGTTCAGGTATACCCTTTGCCTCTCTGAATATCTTCATGAATTCCTTACCTGTGATAGTTTCATGGTCATACAGATATCTTGCAAGCTGATCCATGACTTCTCTGTTATCTCTGATAATCTGCTTAGCTTCTTCATAGCATGAAGCAATAAGCTTCTTAACTTCATCATCAACCTCAGCCTCTGTTGCCTGTGCACAGTTCATAGATGCTCTTCCGCTAAGGTACTCATCCTCAACTGTTGATAATGCAACAAGTCCGAATCTGTCTGACATACCGTATCTTGTAATCATTGTCTTGGCAAGGTTAGTTGCCTTCTTGATATCATCATAAGCACCGTTAGTAACTGAACCGAATACAACCTCTTCTGCTGCACGTCCACCAACAAGTGATATAAGGTCTGTCATAAGCTCATCCTTAGTTTCAAGATGCTTCTCTTCCTCAGGGAAGTTAAGCACATAACCAAGCGAACCGTTAGTATGAGGTATAATAGTAATCTTCTGGACCGGATCAGAATTGTTCTTGATAGCTCTTATAAGGGCATGACCAATCTCATGGTAAGCAACAACCTGCTTCTCCTTCTTGCTAAGAACTCTTTCCTTCTTCTCCTTACCTGCTACAACTGTATCAAATGCTCCAAGAAGATCCTTCTGTGTTACAACATTTCTTCCATTCTTAACTGCCGCAATAGCTGCCTCGTTAATGATATTGGCAAGGTCTGAACCTACAAGACCGCTTGTTGCCATTGCAATCTCTTCGAAATCAACTGTATCATCCATAAGCACATCCTTAGAATGTACCTTAAGAGTCTCAATTCTGCCCTTCTTATCAGGTCTGTCAACAGTAATTCTTCTGTCGAGTCGGCCTGGTCTTAAAAGCGCCTTATCAAGTACTTCAGGTCTGTTAGTTGCTGCAAGAATGAATATTCCCTTAGATGAATCAAAACCGTCCATCTCAGCAAGTAACTGGTTCAATGTCTGCTCACGCTCGTCATTGCCACCGCCGTACTTGGAATCTCTGCTCTTACCTATGGCATCAATCTCATCGATAAATATAATACAAGGAGCCTGCTTTGTTGCTTCCTTGAATAAGTCTCTTACTCGTGATGCACCAACACCAACGAACATCTCTACGAAATCAGAACCTGCAAGTGAGAAGAACGGAACATCTGCCTCACCCGCTACAGCCTTGGCAAGAAGTGTCTTACCAGTTCCCGGAGGTCCTACTAAAAGAGCACCCTTTGGAAGCTTGGCACCAATCTTGGCATACTTGTCAGGGTAATGTAAGAAATCAACAATCTCTGTGAGTGATTCCTTAGCTTCATCCTGTCCTGCCACATCCTTGAATGTTACACCAGTCTTTTTCTGGACATATACCTTGGCATTGCTCTTTCCAACGCCCATTCCGCCCATCATACCGCCATTCTTGGCAATTCTTCTATATACAAATGCGAAGATTATATATATGAATAAGAATGGAAGTACATACGCTACAAGAAACTCTACTATAGAAGAACTTGAATCTGGAATGTATCCCTCGAATTCAATTCCTTTTCTCTTAAGAAGTGGTACAAGAGTATCATCATTAACATATCCTGTATAATAAGTATATGAAACTCCTGCTATACCAGACTGCTTCTCCTCATCAATAGGTGTGATAAGGATTCTGTCCTGCTCTAATGCTACTTTCTTGACCTTGTCTTCATCAATCATCTGCATGAACTGGTCGTAGCTTATCTCCTTGTACGTTGCATTCTTAAACATGTTGCTAAGAAGCGTAAGTCCGATAAATGTTACAACTGCCGCTATAATAATAAATATTATCAGGTTAACATTCTTCGGCTTCTTATTATTATTGTTGTTATTACGGTTATTGTTTCGATTATCATTATTATTGTAATCATTGTTATAACCGTTGTTGTTATAATTATCCATACTCTTCTCCTGATACGATAATGTACTTATCTTAAGCATTTCCAAATAAGCCTGTTTTCATTATAAAGAAGGAAAAAATATAAATCAACCCAAATCTAAGGGTTTAATAAGATGTTTATATTTACTTTATATTATTAGTTTTTTTCTTTAAACTATGGAAATTTATAATACAGGGCTGTATAATATTGCATATTTTTTTGAATACACATTCAGATTGGAGGAAAAGATGGCTGTTAAATACGTATTTGTAACAGGTGGTGTTGTTTCCGGTTTAGGAAAGGGTATCACTGCCGCATCTTTAGGCAGACTGCTTAAAGCCCGTGGTTTTTCTGTAACTATGCAGAAATTTGACCCTTATATTAATATTGATCCAGGTACTATGAATCCTATCCAGCACGGAGAGGTTTTCGTAACTGATGATGGTGCTGAGACAGACCTTGATCTTGGTCACTACGAAAGATTTATTGATGAGAGCCTTAATAAGAATTCTAATGTAACTACTGGTAAGGTATACTGGTCAGTATTACAGAAAGAACGTCGTGGAGATTTCGGCGGAGGCACAGTTCAGGTAATCCCTCATATTACTAATGAAATAAAGAGCCGTTTTTTCAGAGATTATTCAACTGACGAAACTAAGATTGCAATCATCGAAGTTGGTGGTACTGTCGGAGATATCGAGAGTCAGCCTTTCCTTGAAGCAATCAGACAGTTCCAGCATGAAGTCGGACATGAGAATGCAATTCTTATCCATGTAACACTTATTCCTTATCTTAAGGCTTCAGGCGAGATGAAGACTAAGCCAACACAGGCAAGTGTTAAGGAACTTCAGGGAATGGGTATCCGTCCTGATATTCTTGTATGCCGTACAGAGCATCCTCTTGAGGCTGGTATCAAGGATAAGATAGCTCTTTTCTGTAACGTACCTAAGTCTCATGTACTTCAGAACTTAGATGTTGAGATTCTTTATGATGCTCCTCTTGCAATGGAAGAAGAACATCTTGCGCAGGTAGCATGTGAGTGTTTACATCTTGACTGTCCAGAGCCAGATCTTGACGAATGGAGAGCAATGTGCAAAGCCTGGAAGAATCCTACTAAGAAGGTAACAGTTGCATTAGTTGGTAAATATATCCAGCTCCACGATGCTTATATCAGTGTTGTTGAAGCATTAAAGCACGGTGGCGTATATAATTCATGTGATGTAACTATCAAATGGATTGATTCCGAAACTGTAACTCCTGAAACTGCTGATGAGCTTCTCTCAGATGTATCAGGTATATTAGTTCCAGGCGGATTCGGTGACAGAGGAACAGAAGGAAAGATTGAAGCTATCCGTTATGCAAGAGAGCATAATGTTCCATTCTTAGGATTATGCTTGGGAATGCAGCTTTCAATCGTTGAATTTGCAAGACACGTTATCGGATACGAGGATGCACACAGTGTTGAGCTTAATCCTAACACAACTCATCCAGTTATACATCTTATGCCGGATCAGGAAGGTATTGATGATATCGGTGGTACATTAAGACTTGGTTCTTATCCTTGCGTGCTTGATAAGACAAGCAAGGCTTATGAACTCTATGGTGAAGAGCTTATACATGAGCGTCACAGACACAGATATGAAGTAAACAATGACTACAGAAAGGTTCTTACAGATAACGGAATGATGCTTTCAGGAATATCTCCTGATGGAAGAATCGTTGAGATGATTGAATTAAAGAATCATCCTTGGTTTGTTGCCACACAGGCTCATCCAGAATTAAAGTCAAGACCTAACCGTCCACATCCATTATTCAGAGGCTTCATAACAGCAGCTCTTGAATATCAGGATAACAACAATTAATATTCAGCAAGACATAAAAAACATCACCTGACGGATTAATGTCAGGT
>CAVBPJ010000025.1:0-8543 GCA_963597265.1 Evtepia sp.
AAATTTATTCTTTTTTACTCTATAATGCATAAGTTGCATAGAAAATGACATATTCTGCGCTTTTTCGCAGAAGTCGCTGTGCAATGGGTAACTTTTGTATATTTATTTTAAGGAGGACAGCTGCAGCTGTATTAGGTTATGAAGAAATTCAAATTAGGTATTGATATTGGATCAACAACTGTAAAAATCGCTGTTTTAGATGATAATAATAATATTTTATTTTCAGATTATGAAAGGCATTTTGCGAATATCCAGGAAACACTCCAGTCACTTCTTGAAAAAGCAGTGGCAGAACTTGGTGAGTTTGAAGTATATCCTGTTATCACAGGTTCAGGCGGACTTACTCTTGCCAAGCATTTAGAAGTACCATTCACACAGGAGGTAGTAGCCGTGTCTACTGCCCTTCAGGATTATGCTCCACAGTGTGATGTTGCAATTGAGCTTGGTGGTGAGGATGCCAAGATTATCTATTTTACTAATGGTATTGACCAGAGAATGAACGGAATATGTGCCGGTGGTACAGGTTCATTCATCGACCAGATGGCAACTCTGTTACAGACAGACGCAATGGGACTTAACGAATATGCCAAGAACTATAAGTCAATATACCCTATTGCCGCAAGATGTGGTGTATTTGCCAAGACTGATATCCAGCCGCTTATCAATGAAGGTGCTACTAAGGAAGACCTTTCTGCATCTATATTCCAGGCTGTTGTTAACCAGACAATCAGTGGTCTTGCATGTGGTAAGCCAATCCGTGGTAATGTTGCATTCTTAGGCGGACCACTTCATTTCTTATCAGAGTTAAGACAGGCATTTATCCGTACATTAAGCTTAGGACCAGATGAAATCATCGCTCCTGACCACTCCCACTTATTCGCTGCTGTTGGTTCAGCAATGAATTACAGTGAAGATGTATGTGTTCCTGTAACAGATATTATCACAAGACTTAAGGGAAAGATTAAGCTTGAATTCGAGGTTGAGCGTATGGAACCTCTTTTTGAGAACCAGTTCGCATACGATGAATTCACAAAGCGTCACAGTTCTCACCATGTTAAGACTGCTGATATCGCATCTTACAAGGGCAACTGCTATCTTGGAATTGACGCAGGTTCAACAACAACCAAGGTTGCTTTGGTTGATGAAGACGGTAATCTTCTGTACTCATTCTACTCAAGCAATAACGGTTCACCACTTGCTACAACAATTAAAGCTATCAAAGAGATATATACACTGCTTCCACCTGAAGCCAAGATTGTACAGTCATGTTCAACAGGTTACGGCGAAGCACTTATCAAGTCAGCTCTTATGTTAGATGAGGGTGAAGTTGAGACAGTATCACATTTCTATGCTGCTGCTTTCTTCGACCCAGAAGTAGACTGTATCATCGATATCGGTGGTCAGGATATGAAATGTATCAAGATTAAGAACCAGACTGTAGATTCCGTACAGCTTAACGAAGCCTGTTCATCCGGATGTGGTTCATTCATAGAAACATTTGCAAAATCCCTCAACTTCACAGTTCAGGACTTTGCCAAGGCTGCTTTATTTGCGAACCACCCTATTGACTTAGGAACACGTTGTACAGTATTCATGAATTCCAAGGTTAAACAGGCACAGAAGGAAGGCGCTGAAGTTGCAGATATCTCTGCCGGACTCGCTTATTCTGTTATTAAAAATGCTTTATATAAGGTTATCAAGATTTCTGACCCTGATGATTTAGGTAAGCATATCGTTGTTCAGGGTGGTACATTCTACAATGACGCTGTACTTAGAAGTTTTGAAAAGATTACAGGTGTTCAGGCAATCAGACCTGATATCGCAGGTATCATGGGTGCTTTCGGTGCTGCCCTTATTGCAAGAGAAAGATATGACGGTATATCAGAATCATCTATGCTTTCTATAGATAAGATTAACTCTCTTACATATGAGACAAAGCTTACAAGATGTAAAGGATGTACTAACAGCTGTCACCTTACAATCAATAAATTCTCTGGCGGCAGACAGTTTATTACAGGTAACAGATGTGAACGTGGTCTTGGTAAAGAAAAGAATAAGGAAAAGCTTCCTAACCTTTTCGATTATAAGTTCCACAGACTCTTTGATTACGAACCTCTTTCAGAAGAAAAAGCTACAAGAGGTACTGTAGGTATTCCAAGAGTTCTTAATATGTATGAAAACTATCCGTTCTGGTATACATTTTTTACAAAGCTCGGATACAGAGTTGTACTCTCACCTCAGTCAAGCCACAAGCTTTACGAATTAGGTATTGAGTCAATTCCATCTGAGTCAGAGTGTTATCCTGCAAAGCTTGCACACGGTCATATCATGTGGCTTCTTAAGCAGGGAGTTAAATTTATCTTCTACCCATGTGTACCTTACGAACATAATGAATATGAAGGCACTAATAACCATTATAACTGCCCTATCGTTACTTCTTATGCTGAGAACATTAAGAATAATGTAGAAGAACTTAAGGATAATAATATAGATTTCAGAAATCCATTCATGTCATTCGAGAGTGAAGAAAAGCTTGTAAAGAGACTTGTTGAAGAATTCTCTTACATCTCTTCTTCTGAGGTTAAGTCAGCGGTTCATGACGCATGGAATGAGATGATGGCTTGCAGAAATGATGTGAGAAAGAAGGGTGAAGAGGTAATCCAATACCTTAATGAGACAGGAAAGCGCGGTATCGTACTTGCTGGCCGTCCTTACCATGTTGACCCTGAGGTAAACCACGGTATTCCTGAACTTATTAATTCATACGGACTTGCAGTACTTACAGAAGACAGTGTTGCACATTTGGGAACAGTAGAAAGACCTCTTATTATCCTTGATCAGTGGATGTACCATTCAAGACTTTATGCTGCTGCTAACTATGTTAAGACAGTTGATAATCTTGACCTTATCCAGCTTAACTCATTTGGCTGCGGTCTTGATGCCGTTACTACTGATGCTGTCAATGATATACTTACTAAGTCTGGAAAGATATATACAGTACTTAAGATTGATGAAGTTAATAACCTCGGTGCTGCAAGAATCAGAGTACGTTCTCTTATCGCAGCATTAAGAGTTCGTGAACAGAAGAACTATCAGAGAAAGATTCAGTCTTCTGCTTACCACAGAGTACTGTTTACTGAGGATATGAGAAAGAATTACACAATTCTCTGCCCTCAGATGTCACCAATACATTTTGACATATTAGGTCCTGCACTTAATTCATGCGGCTACAACATTGAAGTGCTTGAGAACGACAACAAGTCATCAGTAGATGTAGGTCTTAAATACGTTAACAACGACGCATGCTACCCTTCACTTATGGTAGTCGGACAGATTATGAATGCACTTCTGTCAGGTAAATATGACCTTTCAAGAACTGCTGTTATTATGTCACAGACAGGTGGCGGATGCCGTGCTTCCAACTATATCGGATTCATCAGAAGAGCTCTTATAAAGGCTGGTATTCCAGATGTTCCTGTAATCTCACTCAGTGCACAGGGACTTGAATCTAATCCGGGCTTCAGCTATGACATACCAATGCTTAAGAAGGCTATGATGGCTGTTGAATACGGTGATATCTTCATGAATGTTGTATACCGTACAAGACCTTATGAGGCAGTTCCGGGTTCAGTTAATGAGCTTCATGAAAAATGGAAGAAAATCTGCATCGAGCAGCTTACTAAGGATAAGGTTCATATGAAAGAATTCAATAAGAACCTCCGTGCAATTGTTAAGGACTTTGATAATATCCCGCTTAAGGATATCAAGAAGCCTAGAGTTGGTGTTGTTGGAGAAATTCTTGTTAAATTCATGCCTGCTGCTAATAACCATATTATTGAGTTACTTGAAGCAGAAGGCGCTGAGGCTGTTATGCCTGACCTTATGGGATTTCTGCTCTACTGCATGCAGAATTCAACATATAAGCATGAATTATTAAAGACACCTAAGAAGGGAGCTATCGTTTCAAGCACACTTATCAAGATACTTGAAACATTCAGAAAAGCTGGAACCAAGGCACTTGCAGAAAGCAAGAGATTCGACGCTCCATCTAAGATTAGTGAGACAGCTAATTACGCTAAAGACTTCGTATCACTTGGTAACCAGACTGGTGAAGGATGGCTTCTTACTGGTGAAATGATTGAGCTTATCCATCATGGTGTCGGCAACATTGTATGCTGTCAGCCATTTGCATGTCTGCCTAACCACATTGTAGGTAAGGGAGTTATTAAAGAGCTTCGTGCAGCATATCCTGAAGCTAACATCATTGCTGTAGATTATGATCCTGGTGCTTCTGAGGTTAACCAGTTGAACAGAATCAAGCTTATGCTTTCAACTGCTAACAAGAACCTCGCTAAAGCAGAAAAAGAATCTAAAAAAGATGCCTAGCGGCTTGTACATATTATAAAACCGATATATAATGGTTATAATAAATATGTTCGAAGAGGTGTGATATTATGAGTTTTATGTTATTCATCGGACCAATTATAGGTGTTGCAGTTGCTATCATAGCTGCTGTGGTTATCATATCAGTTGTAGCCGCTGCTGTTGCACAGAAAGATATTAACGACGAAGATTAAAAATAAGTTCTTGCAGTTCGATATTTTTATTTTTAAATATCTGCTGCAAGAACTTATTTTTTACTTATTTATTCTCTTTCTTCGGCTGTATTCTTCCCTCTGCTATCTCTATGATTTCATCTGATAAGAATTCCAGTTCATCTGCATCATGGCAGGCAATAATAATCAATGCTCCTCTCTGCTTGTGCTTTAAAAGTATCTGCCTTACCTGCTCAGTTCCTGAATCATCAAGTGCATTAATTGGCTCATCAAGAATTATAATATCCGGGTCTTCCATAATGGCTGCTGCTATACCAAGTCTCTGTTTCATACCTAATGAGTACTTTTTAAATGTTCTCTTATCATCTGGTTCAAGCCCTACTTCTGTAAGTGTCTGCCTTATCTTATCATCATCAATCCTCTCTCTGATTGAAGCCAGAGTTTTTAAATTCTCAAATCCAGTATAATTGCTTATAAACGACGGATTTTCAATAAGAATACCTATGCTTGGCGGAAACATTTCATCTTTTCCTAATATCTTACCATCAATATCAACAGTTCCTGTAACCTTGATAAGACCTGCAACCGCACGCATAAGCATTGTCTTACCGCTTCCGTTCTTTCCCTTGAATCCGTATATCTTTCCAGATTCCATTTTAAGATTAATATTATTAAGAATCTCTACGCCCTTTATTTTCTTGCCAACATCTTTTAATTCAATATACATTTTTAATCCTCCTATAGAAAATCTCTTTTTCTTGAATATATAATTCCAGCTGTCATTACAGCTGCATCAATGCCAGCCATCAACAATGCCCCAAGATACCATTTTCCATATACATGCGGTATTCTGTACATCATCATGTAATTATAGAAACCAAACCATTTCATATAACATATGCTGAATATAAACAACAGAAGATTGATAATGAATCCAAATATCGAATTAAACATGTATGAAACCAATAATGTAATAATACATGCCGTAATCAGACACAATGTGCATAATATTATCAATAGAACCACATTAGTCTGAACGGATATCTCTTCACTACCAAGCATCAGCCTGATGTTTTCCTTCGATGTAAAATGCATTTTCAGACTGAACTTCTTTCTCAAAACAATAAAACCGCTTACAGCAAATGTTATGATTATCAGAATCATATATACCATTGCCGCCAATACAGTGATAATATATTTGCTCACCCACCAGTACACCGGTGAACGTGAAGCAATCATTATACTTTTACTTAATGCGCTCCTGTCTGAATTAATATAATACGCAACAATAAAAAGCAGAAAAAGAAGAACAAATATCTCAAGTACAGGTATATCCATTGCCAGCTTTCTTTCAGGGTAAAACTCCTTAGCTCCCTTGAAAAAGTCCATAAGGCTGTCGCCCAAGGAAACTGCCGCTATCTTTCCTTTACTAATGGATTTATCCATGTTAGTAAAGAATATCATAGCCTGCATAAAACTGTACACTATTAACGCTATATACATTTTCCATGCAATGTTCCAGAACCTTTTCAGGTCTGCCTTAAATACATTAATAAAACATTTCATTAGTTTTTAAGCATGTCCTTTCTATAAAACCTGAATATCAGAAAACTTGCTGCTACACACACCACCCATATAATAACCGGCAGTATTATATTGTTAAATACAGATATTCCATATATGTACATGTCCGTCTGATACATCACAAGTCTGCCAAACAGCCCTGTTTTACCTATACTTAAAAGTAATACATTAAAATATATTATGATAAAACTCCACACAGCAGAGCGTGAAATCCAGTAAAGCAGACACAAAAGCACATAAGCAATCTGCAGTCTTAAGATATCCAGTAATAACATGAGTGCTATTACTGCAAATGTATTCTCATATACCAGTTCATGATAAGGTATCCATGTTTTGGCAAGACTTCCTGTAACATTCCAGTTGCACCCAAAAACTGCCCCTTCTCTTAATCCTGCCAGCAATATAATCAGACAATTAACCACTGGAATAAGCAAAGTTATTAATATGCCTCTTTTAATGCAGTCCCACCACATTTTTTCCATTGACTGGTAAAGAATTATTCTGTTCGAAGTCATATTTCTTTTAATAATTACAATAGATATAAAAGATACATATATCATCTCAAATAATCCCATAAAAGAAACCGTCTTCCAGTCATATACCGCAAGATAATAATCTGACATGCATGCATTCACATTCCAGAACACTCTGTACATTTTAGAAAGCGTACAAATGAATATAATAACCGGTATCAGATATATCATTGCAATGCACAGCTTTTTTACTGACCTGTTCCCCATACATTCACCTCTTATCAAATACAAACTATTCCATTATTTATCAAATACAATCCTTTGTCTGTACGGATAATATGAATATACAAATGTAACCGTTGACGAATCTATCTTATCAAATAATTTATAATCTAACTGGCTTGGTCCAATATACGCATGCAGACCAACTTCCAGTTCCTCCCCCGGCATAACTGTTACTGTCCTCTTGTCTGATTCCTGCAGTGTCACTCCATTTTGCGCATGAAGCTTTTCAATCACCATATTCCCTGACGGATAATATGAGATTACATCTTCTGTAGTATTCTTTAGTAAAACATTGAGTACCACAACTCTGCTTTTATCTGCTCTGTCTCCCTGAATATTCTTATATCTTGATGAAATCTGCGAATACTCGTCCATTGTATACACTTTATAATTAACAGGTTTAATTATCAGTCCATCTAATTCAGCCGGATTATCACTTGTATATGTAATAACCGTAGCATTTGGAAACAAGACATTAATTCTTATTATCATTCCAATGCATACCATCAATATCACAATGATTATTGTCAGTATCCCCCACTTATAACGCTTCATTATTTCTTCCTTTCCTGAAAAAGATATACGCACTGATTAAAGTAATCACAACTGGTTCACAGATAAAAGGAATCAGTTCTATATCATATAAAATATGTGCCGGTGACATTAAAACATTTGGATTAAATGTAATTATTCCAAACAATCTTCTACATAATGTAGATACTACTCCCAGACCAAAGAAAGCAACAAAAGGACTTAACATAACAAGAAATGAATTATCAAAAATATATGAAACAGCAAGTGCTATAACAGAAAAAGCGCCTCCATATATAAAAAACTGCACCATATATATAGCAACATACACAAATGCGTTATCATAATATAATCTTGACAATATAGTCATTCCTGCACCTATAAACATACCATTCTCAATCGGTTTCAATGCCGGTATAAACATCATTGTCATAATCAGATTCAGAAATACCGGGATAAATACTATCATTCCACCCGTAACATATGTAGTAATAAACTTTGCCAGATGTACTTTATTTCTGTCGACTCTGCTATAGTACTGCAATATATACTGATTCTTATTGTCTTTTGAAAATGTATGACAATATGGTAATGACGCCAGTAAAATGCAGACATATAAATATGCTGTAGCAAATGGTTCATATCCCATCCAGTTCCCAATCCATGAATTAAATACTGAAAAAGGATATGACGCAGCACTTCCATCAAATGCATACAGAATATTCATATGTGGAACAGCTTCATTTATAAAAGCTCCTGTTGTAAGAATAATTCCAATCATCAGGCTTATATAAAATAATTTACTTTTAAAAACCCGCCTGAACTCTATCAAAAGTAATTTTCTTGTAACCTTCATGTTAATCATCCTTTATCATCTATATTTAATTCTATAAGATTTCCTGTATACAATCTCGGGTCATCAATATAACCAAAAGAGCCTGTCATATAATATGTATAACTGCTGTTATATTCTGTCTTAAAGCATATCCACATATCCATTTCTTCACCGGGATTAACAGCAACTCTTCCTGCCACATTTTCTTCTGAATCTGGTAAAAGCCATAACTCTTTACTTTCAATCAGATAACTTCCGTAATTTACAAGTTTATCATTC
>CAVBPJ010000025.1:8574-36107 GCA_963597265.1 Evtepia sp.
TGTGTTCATATTTAATTTAGTTGATGAACTTCCATTATATTTAATATTAAGCTTTACCCAGATAAATCTATTCTCTTTGTCTGTTAAATAGCCATTATCATCAACATTTCTTATCTTTTTCAGATAATCAATCATTCCGTCTGTATATTCATTATTTACCAGCTCATATGCATAATCACGATATGTTGTTGCTATTGCGTCTGTAACCTTATATTGACAATTTCCATTTGTAAATGTTTCATTCATTTTCATAAACTTAAGCATGCTTGATTTACTTTGCAGATATAAAATATTTTCTTCTGTATCTTCTACATAATCTGTATTTGTTGGTTTTTCTTCATGGTACTGTGTTATCGCCTCTCCATCTTGTTTAGTCTCATATTCATATCTGTAAGCATATGTTTTTGTTTCAACTATATTCTTCGCATCTTCAATGGACTGCGTTGTGCAGCCACACAATGTAATCATTAAGAAGAAACACGGTAATGTTTTATATATCTTCATAGTAATTCTCCCTGCTCATGTATTCTATAATTATAGTATTGCACTATCTTCCCCATTTCAACACCAATGTCGTGAACAACAGCAACTTTGTCGTGAACTGCCATGGTGACTATTAACATAGATGTAAAAAGCCGGAACAGCAGATTTCCACCAACTGTTCCGGCTATGTTACCATCTTATTTCACAACAGAACATATTACCCTCTTCATGGTAATCACATATTCCATTGTTCTTTTTTACAAGCTTCTTAATAATCTGAGTTCCAAGACCATGTGACTTCTTGTCCTGTTTACTTGTATGAAGCTCCTTATTCTCATTAAGAACTGATTTCGATATATAATTTTCTACAGATATAATCATATCATTGCCATTCCACACGGAACGGATTTCTATTTCCCTGTTACACGGTTCTTCTTTAAGTTCAGCCTCTATTGCGTTGTCTAACACATTTCCCATAATCGTATACAGGTCGTTACCATGCATAGGCTTTAATGTCTTATGAAGTCCTGTCGTTATTATAATATCTTCACTCTTGGCATATTCAATCTTATTATTAATAACCGTATTGAATATCGGATTATCTGTATGAATGTACTCCTTTGTTTTCTCAAGACTTATACTGTACTCTTTTAGAAAATCCTTAGCTTCCTCGTATCTTTCCTGCGAAAGCAGACCATATATAACCTGAAGCTGGTTATTCATATCATGCCTTACGGTTCTCACCTGCTTATCCATTGCCTGCACATTTTTAAGATAATCCTCGCCCGACTCAATTGCATTTCTTAAATGTTCAGCCTCCTGCCCTCTGTAATTCTCCTGATAGAGCCTTACAAGAGTTCTGTAGAATATATACGCAAGCACCAGACATAACACTATAATGTTCATAATCAGCATGGTATCCTGCCCGCCATCTGACATTCCCAGCCTGATTAACAGATAGATATTAAGACATAATACGAAAACAAACGCTGCTATATTAATTATATCCTTCCTGGTAAAGCTGCCATGTCTGATTGTTTTAAATGTATTCATAAATGCAATCAATGCCAGATATATAATAATGACAGTAAACTCATATATTCCTGTCCTGTATATTAAAGATTGTGCATCTGCAATATATATCACGCCATAAGTAATAGCTGCTATAACAATGACAATCAGTGCCGATACTACATACGCCGCTTTAGCGATATACGCCTTCAGCAACGGATATATCTCTCTTACAAGTATTACTCCTATACATATCATTATTGCAATTCTGATATTAACAATATTTAATAATCTATCATTCATATATCTGTCTGTTGTGCCTGTACTGCATATACCCCTTCATAAATGTATCTTTATAGCTTCTTCCAAGCTTAAGAATCTCTCCATCTCTCATGACAACTTCGTTAGTACTCTGATTGATTCTTGATATATACCTGTAATTAATCATATATTTCTTATGAGCCCTCACGATATCCGTACCTGCTATATCCTGTTCGAACTCTGTCATGTTCTTTCTCACAACATAAGCATTGCCATCTGCAGTATGCACTGTAAGATAATGATCCTCGCTGTCAACATATGTTACGTTGCTTGAATCAACTTTAATAAATCTATCTTTGACATCAATAACAATACTCTTTTCATAACCATCAATTGCAATCAGCTTCTTAACGACTCTCTGTACATAAGTCTCATACCTTGATTTTCTGATAAAATAGAAAGGCGTATAATCAAATGTATCATATACGACATCTTCATGCGAAGTGACGAATATAATCTTAGTTCTATATCCGGATTTTCCAATATTCTCAGCCACGGCGAATCCGTCCATAGGCTCCATATTAATATCAAGAAGTACTGCTTTATACATCTTACATTTTAAAGCTTCCAGCAATTGTGTGCCATTATTATAATAATCTATGATTACATCATCTCTTCCGGCTTTCACGAATTCATTCTTCAATGATGCTGTCAGCTTATCAGCCATAATATTATCATCATCACATATTGCGATTGCATATCCCATATATAAAGCACCTTCTCTATAGTTATTTGCTCATGCTTCTTACTTCTTCGAACTTATCCATAACTTCCTTGGATGGCTTTCCGGTTGCAAGACTTACAACAATAATAACTAATGTTGCGAAGATAAATGCTGGTAAAAGCTCATATACAGCAAATATTCCGCCAAGCTTGGCAATTCCGAACTTCCATATGAATATCATTGCACCACCTGCAATCATGCCTGATACAATTCCATACTTATTAGCTCTCTTCCAGAAAAGTGAGCAGAGAACTACAGGGCCAAATGCTGCACCAAAACCAGCCCATGCAAATGAAACAATCTTAAATACTGAGCTTGTTGGATCAAGCGCAAAGAATATTGATACAACTGATATAACAACAACTGTAAGTCTTGCAACAAGCATTGACTGTTTCTCAGTCATCTTAATATGTAATACCTCAACTGCAAGATTCTGTGATATTGCTGATGAAGCTGCAAGAAGCTGTGAATCTGCTGTTGACATTGTTGCTGCAAGAATACCTGCAAGGATAATTCCTGCTATGAATGCTGCTACAGGATTAAATGTTGAAAGATAATGTGATATCTTAACAATAATTGTCTCTGATTCTGAACCTGTAAGTGTATCAATAACGCCAACCTTAGAAAGTGTAAGACCAATTACACCAATTCCGGTTGCAACGATAAGTGATATGAATACCCATACAGTAGCAATTCTTCTTGAAATCTTTAACTTGTTCTCATCTTCAATAGCCATGAATCTTAAAAGAATATGTGGCATACCAAAGTATCCAAGTCCCCATGCAAGTGTTGAAACAATCTTAAAGAATCCGTAATCTCCTGAACTGTTAGTTTCAGCGATATGTGTGTGGAACATATCAAGATATCCTGGAAGTGCCTTGGCATTATCAAGTACAGCTCCCATTCCTCCAGCCTGCACAATTCCAAATATTACAACAACAGCAAGTGCGAATGTCATAATAATACTCTGTACAAGATCTGATGTACTTGCTGCAAGGAATCCTCCCATTGTACAGTAAAGTACAATAACAACAGCACTTACAATCATTGCTGCATGATAATTAAACCCTAAAAGACTGTTAAACAGCTTTCCACATGCAGCAAAACCTGATGCTGTATATGGTATAAAGAATATTACAATAAGCGCTGCTGAGATTAATGTGATTACATGCTTGTCATCACCGAATCTCTTAGAGAAATAATCAGGAAGTGTTATTGCCTGATAACCATGTGAATATAATCTTATCTTCTTGGCAACAATAAGCCAGTTAAGGTATGTACCAAGTGCAAGACCGATTGCTGTCCATGTTGCGTCAGCAAGACCTGTAAGGTATGCAAGTCCCGGAACACCCATAAGAAGATAACTGCTCATATCTGATGCTTCTGCACTCATCGCAGTAACAACAGGGCCTAACTTTCTTCCTCCAAGGTAGAAGTCTCCTACATCACTGTTCTTCTTAGAACAGATTACACCTATAACTACTACCATTCCAAGGTAAAGTATAATTGCTGCTAAAATAATAATGTTTGACATAAAATAATCCCTTTTCCTTTCATAAATACACGAATGAAGCTATTATAACATACATTCGGCTTTATAAAAAGCGAAAAGGGATTAATTATTATTATTAAATTGTTTAATTAAGACCTGTTTTATCTGTAGGATCTCTATATGCATCATCAGCTATCCGGCTTATGCTCTCAACTTTAATATCTGAACTGATATCAAAATCATCAACTATCTCTACAGTTGTCTTAGCACCACAGTTCTCATATATCCACTTGGCATTGGCACACGTCATAAGTATTGAACCATCTGTCACATTCTGACCTATGGCATTATATGACTGTGGATTAAGATTATTATCACTCTGGCTGTAATATGTTGCTGTACTAAGATATTCAGCATTATCAAGTCTTGACGAATATCTGACATAATATATATCAGTAATCTTACGCCATAAAGACTTCTCAGATATTGCTGTCACTGCCGGAGTAACCTTAGGACCTATTGCAACCCTGAACGCTTTAACAGGAATTGTGAATTCTTTATTGTCATCTAACTGATAAACTACAAGTGTATGCTTAGCTATGCTTATCCTTATATAATAAGACTGGTTCTTAGCAATTGTCTGTGTTTCAGTCTGTGTTTCGGGCTGACTCTCTGTATCAGTCGTCTCTTCTTCAGAGGATGTCTCATCAGCAATCTTATTGTTATTATGCATGCCAATAACTGTCTTTAACACAAAAAGCAATCCAAAGAACATAATAATAAGTATAACAAGATATACTATTGAATTCGTTCCTTTAAACCATCTTTTAATATCAAACTTCTTAGTTCTCTTATAGCCTTTATAATCCATAATCTACCAACCGTGAATATCAGCGTTAATTAAATATCCTTACCCATGTTCTTCTCTTTTAATTCGATGAACTTAAGTATCATATCAATTGCACCATCTACTCCAACAATACCACTGTCTATGCAGAGGTTATAGCTCTTAGCTTCTCCCCACTTCTTGCTTGAGTAGTAATTATAATAGCTTGCTCTTCTCTTATCTGTCTTCTGGATAAGATCTGCTGCCTTAGAATCATTAAGTTCATATATTCTCTTGATTCTCTGTACTCTCTCATCAAGACTTGCCTTAATGAATACACTTACTGCATATGGATTATCTTCCAATGCATAATCAGCACATCTTCCTACGATAACACATGATTCTCTCTCTGCAAGTTTCTTGATAGCATCAAACTGTGCAAGGAAAACCTTGTGGTTAATAGGCATATCCACATATGAATTAGTATATCCGAGTGAATATGTATCCATTACAAGAGAATAGAGGAAACTATTAGTAGGCTTCTCGTCCTGAGATGCGAAAAGTTCTTCACAAAGTCCACTCTCCTTAGCTGCAAGTTCAAGCAGTTCCTTGTCGTAGCACTTTATCCCCAGCTTCTCTGCCAGTTTCATGCCTATCTCATGTCCACCGCTTCCAAATTCTCGTCCGATAGTAATAACTGTTCTCTCATCCATAGTTCCTACCTCCTGGTTTCAATTGTATACGAAATACTTTAAATGTATTATACATTATCTTTGCGGTAAAATCTACATTTTACGCATAATTAAATAAATCTTTAACAATTATTAACTACTCTTCATAATGATCTATATGAAGGAGTATCTCTGTAAGGAATTCTGCAATCTTGGTTCCTGCTTTATTAGATATAACACTGTATCTGCTTGGTGTAACACATGCCAGCCTGATATTAGAAAATCCTCTTGCACCAAGCATATAATTCTTACTGAAATTCTTAGCCTTAAGTGCCTTTTCAACATCAGGAAGCACCTGATTTCTCGTAATTATTATGAATGATATGTGTGAATACATATGATTCTTTGCCGGCAGCTTTCCATCTCCTCTCACAAAATGAGGCTCAATCTTTTCCACTGCAAAATTATACAGATCATCAAGTTCTTTCATTCCAAGCGTATCGCAGTTAATAAAGAACAGATGCTCGTAGCATTTGGAATCCCATAACTTGGCGTCATCTGTCGTAGAAAATCTGTCTTTCTTATTATAACTGTATGCATAGATAACAAACTTTCTGCCATCAAACCAGTAATTATGGTATATATCAAATGTATCTGAAATACTGTTCAATATTATATCTATAAATTCCTTGCGTCTCAATTGCTACCTCCATTTCTTAAATCCTTAAGCAGCTTCTCAAAATATTCTGGCAACGGTGCTTTGAATTCCATATATTCACCTGTTGAGGGATGGATAAATCCAAGAACTCCCGCGTGAAGTGTCTGTCCCTGTAATCTGTATCCTGTCTTTGCATGACAATATACATCATCTCCAAGAATAGGGTGTCCTATACTTGCCATATGCACTCTTATCTGATGTGTTCGCCCTGTCTCTAACTGACATTCTATAAAACTGTATCTGTCAAAATTCTCAAGAACACGATAATGAGTAACAGCACGTTTTCCATTCTTTCTGTCAATCGCCATCATCTTGCGGTCCTTAGGATTACGCCCTATAGGTGCATCAACAGTTCCTTCTTCCTCTTTAAAGCGGTTATGTACAATACAATAATACTTTCTTGTTATCGAATGAACTGCAAGCTGTGCAGCAATATCATTGTGTGCCTTGTCATTCTTGCAGGCAACAATAACTCCGGTTGTATTCATATCTATTCTATGTACTATTCCCGGACGCATAACGCCGTTAATTCCTGACAGATTATCTCGGCAGTGATACATAAGCGCATTGACAACTGTTCCTGTGTAATGTCCTGCAGCCGGGTGTACAACCATTCCCTTTGGCTTATCTATCAGTATCACATCGTCATCTTCATATATTATATTCAGAGGTATGTTTTCCGGAAGTATCTCCGGCACAATAAGTTCTGGAATTGTTATTGTAATATGTTCCGTTCCATTAAGCTTGTAGTTGGACTTGACACATTTGCCATCAACTGTAATATCGCCGTCATCTAAAAGCTTCTGTATTCTTGACCTTGACACATCTTCTAATTCCTGTGACAGGTATTTGTCTATTCTTGTGCCCTTATCCTCTGGTTCAGCAATTAAATTCTGTACTGAATCACTCATTATTATCACCCTTCTTCGATAACTTTAAGAATCCGAAATCATCTTCTTTATAGATAAAAAGAATAAGAATTATAAGCAGAACAACTGAAACCGTAACATAGCAGTCTGCCACATTAAATACAGGAAAATTAATAAGCTTAAAATATATAAAATCTCTTACATATCCGAATCTTACCCTGTCAATGAAATTTCCTACTGCACCAGATACAAGTAATGTACATGTTATAAGAAGTGGCATGTACTTTCTTGTTGCAGGAAGATTAATAATTACATAAGTTACAATAAGAACAACTACAACTGTAAATACAAGAAACAGATTAATCTTACCGCTTAACATTCCCCATGCTGCACCTGAATTTCTAAGATAAGAAAACACTAATGCATCTCCTATTATCTTAAAGTCCGGTTTTCCCATAAGCTTTGCCTCTGCCAGTGCTTTGGTAATCTGGTCTAATTCTGTCAGAACAACAATTCCTATTATATAAAATAATAAGCTGAATACTTTCTTTTTATTATTCACTTTCGACCTCCGTTATTAAACATTTATCTTATAACACCTTCAAGTGCTCTTCTCATCTGGTCATCAGATATATCTCTGTCAATGTAAGCATCTCCAACTGACTTAAGAAGAATGAACTTAACCTTGCCTGCATCCATCTTCTTGTCATTCTTGGATACTGCAACAACATCATCAATCTTAATGCCAGTGACATGGTCTGGGAATTCATATAATGCAAATGTATTAAGAGCATCATCTCTTTCCTCTGCAGTAATTGTTCCAAGCTCAACACATATATTAAGTGCAGCTATCATTCCAAGCACAACACACTCTCCATGATAAAGTGTGAAATTCATCTCTTTCTCAATAGCATGTCCTAATGTATGTCCGAAATTAAGCAGAGCTCTTTCGCCCTTCTCCTTAGGGTCATTCTCAACAACTTCTCTCTTGATATTGCAGCTCACATATATCATATGTTCAAGTGCATCTGTATCAAGTGCTTTGATTCTGTCTGCATTGTCCTTGAGCCAGTTGTAATATTCCTTATCCTTGATAAGTCCGTGCTTGATAATCTCACCAAATCCGGAATTAAAGAGTCTCTTACTGAGTGACTTAAGCACTGACATATTCATATACACAAGCTTTGGCTGATGGAATGCTCCAACCATATTCTTATAAGCCCTGAAATCAACACCAGTCTTACCGCCAATACTTGAATCAACCTGTGCAAGAAGTGATGTAGGAACCTGTATGAACTTAATTCCTCTAAGATAAGTTGCTGCGGAAAAGCCTGTAAGGTCACCAACTACACCGCCTCCAAGCGCTACAAGGCAGTCATTCCTGTCAAAATGCTTCTCTATAAGATATTCATATACATCCTGTACTGTATCAAGAGTCTTATTCTCTTCTCCTGCTGCAAATGTAAACACATATACTGCATTACCTGTTTTTTCAAGTTCTGCCTTTACTTCATCTGCATATAAAGGTCCTACATTGCTGTCCGTTACAATACATAACTTTCTTCCAGTTATTCCCAGCTTGTTAAAAGCATCGCAAAGACCTCCGAATCCACTCTCAATTACAATATCGTATGCTGGTTTTCCTTCGCACTTTACATTAATACACTTCATAACGTTCTCCCTTATTCTTATACTTAAACAGCCACCCATTATATGTGGGTGGCTGTGAAGATCAATTAAAATCTGTTTTCATTCTTGTTAAATGATGAAAGATCAATTCCTCCTGTTACTATCTCAGGAATATCACCTGAAATATCTACATTAGGTGGAGTCACCAGGAAAATATAATTAGTTATCTTCTGAAGGTTACCCCTTATTGCATATGTAGAACCAGCAGAATAATCTATTATTCTCTGTGCTATCTCAACATGGATTCCTTCAAGGTTAAGTACAACTGCCTTACCTGTAAGAAGTGTATCTGTTATCTCCTTAGCATCTTCCATAGATTCTGGTCTGATTACAACAACTTCAAGTCCTCTTGGTGACTGTGTCTTCATAGGAACAACCTTAGACTTTGAAGCAAATCTTGGCTTCTCTGCTGTATAGGAAACTTCTTCATCTGCTACTGTATCTTTCTTAGTATTTCTTCCAAAGAGATTCTTTCTTGCTGATGGCTTCTCATCATCATCATAGTCATCACCGAAATCATCATCGTAATCTTCGTAATCGTCATCAAAATCATCATCGTCATGCATCTTAAACATATTAGTTAAACCGTCTAACATTCCCATTATTAACACTCTCCTATATCTAATAATCTGACTTTCTTTAGTATCCCCAAAAACATATTAATGTGAATAGTCCCTGGCTCCAAATATCGCTGTTCCAACCCTTACATGAGTTGCCCCTTCTTCCACAGCAACTGTATAATCGTTAGTCATACCCATGGACAAAACATTCATGTATACATTATCTATGTTTTTGTTATTGATGTCAACCAGTAATTGCTTTAATTCTCTAAAATACTTCCTGTTATCTTCAGGATTCTCAACGAATGGTGCACTTGTCATAAATCCTCTTATCTTAATTCCCGGAAGTACTGCAATTTTCTTTACAAATTCTTCTGCTTCATCACATGTTACACCGAATTTGTTTTCTTCTCCTGCAACATTGACTTCAATAAGAATATCCTGTACAAGGCCTTTCTTTACTGCTTCATCACTTATTGCAACAGCAAGTCTTTCTGAATCAACAGAATGAATCATTGCTGCACGTCCTACGACATATTTGACCTTATTTCTCTGCAGATGTCCTATCATATGCCATGTTATATCTTTAGGAAGTGTATCTACCTTGTCCACCATCTCCTGAACGTAATTCTCACCAAACTGTCTTATTCCACAGTCATATACTTCCATAAGCATCTCGTTAGGCTTTGTCTTGCTTACTGCAACAAGACACACATCTTCAGGATTCCTGCCTGATTTCTCACATGCTTTCTTAATATGTTCTTCTACTTCAATAAGATTATCCTTTAACATAATACCTCCTGAATGTCATTAATCTGATATACATAAGCATTTAATATATCATCTCATTCTCTGAATACTTGTCCGCATCAAGAATTATTCTGTCATATATTGACACACCATGACTAAGTGACTGTTTTACTATGTAATATTCATTATTGCCATCTATTACTTCTACAAGCTTGAATACTGTATATCCTGTATTAACACAATACACACCTCTCAGCTTTTCAACCGGTCCCACAACGAACCTGTCACTTGAATCCATCTTGATTATTCCCGTTCCAGCTGCAAGCTCTGTCTTCTTAATATATACAGCCTCATCATTGGACTTATATATATCAACAGCCTTGAATACCTGATTCAGCTTTCCGTCTGAATCACTCTGTTCTATAAGGAATCCATAATCACCCTTTTCTCCATTAGTTATGAGATATTCTTTAGGTATCTTGTAGAATTCATTCTCAGTTACTGCTGATACCGGAACTTTAATTCCTGACTTTCCTGATACAATTATCTCAATATCAAGGAATCTCTCGGTTGCATATCTTATCATATATTTGGATAATGTAATCTCACCATATGAATTCTTTCCATCATTAACTATCTTGAATGGAAATGTTCCCGTAATATTATCTTTGGTAAACTTAATTGATAATGTATCCTTCGATGAAAGTGAATATTTGTCAATATCTGACTGTGTTATTGGAAACATCAATGACCAGTTCTCACTTGTAATAAGCTTATATGCAGGATCTGATGCTGTAATAAGCTTCTCTGCTTTAAGGCTCTGCTTATCATATGATGTCTTCTTAAAATCAACACTGCCAATTGTCTCTTCTGTAACACCCTCATATCCATCAACTGAATACACAACTATTCCCGGCTTATCTGACTTTACAGTCTTAAAAAGATCCTGACTTCCTGTACTTGATACAATCGAATCAAGATTAGCCATAATATTCTCATTGATAGACTGAAGTACAGTTGCATTAAGATCTGACTTAAGGTCGTAAACTGCACTGAATCCGTTATCTGCATACTCTGTCTTGTAATTAGTAAGTGTGTTCTTAATAACTGTAAGATTCTCGTCTGAAAGTGTATTGCCATCCCCTGATGTATACTGGGCAAGTATGTCTGAAACTCTTCCTGTCTCATCAACTGTATACACAGTATCACCTGTCATAACTCTTGTGCCTTCACGCTGATAATAATTAATATTACCAGAATATGATGAGTTGTAGACTTCCTCCTGTCTTAAGGCAACTGCTGTGAATGAAGCATTATTCATAAGTGAACCCACTTCAACTTCATACGTCTGTACTTTTGCCTTAGAAACATATATAACAATAAAACACACAATATATATAAGAACTATTCCAAATATAATTGCTGCCGCTTTTGGTTTTCTTCTGTATCTGACTACTTTCTTTCCCGCCATGATAAACCTCATAATTTCCGCACTTTACTGTGCTGATTCACAAACACTGTAATTGTAGCATTTTAGACAGTCTGATACAAGGTTTAAAGCCGTCAAGTTTGCACTTTTTCTCAATAAAATCCATATTTTACCAGTATCATATATCTCATATTTTCCATACTAATCACAAAACCAAATCCGCTATTTTAAGGAGGCATTTTATGAATTCTAAACCTATAGACTACATTGCTCTTACAATCGCCATTGTAGGAACTCTTAACTGGGGACTTATCGGATTCCTTAATTTCAATCTTGTGCATTTTATATTCAGATCAGTTATGGTTGACCGTATAATCTACGCACTTGTAGGTCTTTCAGGCTTATATCTTTTAAGCACATATGGAAGAATCAAAGCACTTGGCGAAGATATGTAGCAATTCTGCCAGACGTATTCTCCCGCCTACACACAAACAGGCTGCCAGTAAACTCCGGCAGCCTGTTTTATCTATTTTTTACTTATCTCTTGCGCTCATTATTCTGTCAAGAAGTGCATCCGCAACCTCTTCCTTGCTCATCATAGGAAGCTCCTCGACTGCATCTTTAGTAATTACAGTAACAACATTGGTATCTGTGCCAAATCCGGCTCCTGCTACTTTGACATTGTTAGCCACAATCATGTCAAGATTCTTCTTTTCAAGTTTTGCCTTGGAATTCTCAAGCATATGCTCTGTTTCCATTGAGAATCCGCACAGGAACAGTCCGTCTCTTTTACCGCTTCCAAGCGTGCCGATTATGTCCTTCGTTCTCTCAAGAGGAATTGACATATCACCGTCTTTTTTCTTTATCTTCTCATCACTTACATTAGATGGTCTGTAATCTGCAACTGCTGCCGCCTTGATTATAATATCAGCGTCTTTAGCACTCTCTATTACTGCATTATACATATCCTCTGCCGAAACAATATCTACCATCTTAACAAATGGCACAGGCTCAAGGCTTACCTTTCCTGATATAAGTGTTACCTCTGCTCCACGCAGCATTGCCATCTTAGCGATTGCATAGCCCATCTTTCCTGTGGAATTGTTAGACAAGAATCTTACAGGGTCTAACTTCTCCCTTGTAGGTCCTGCTGTAACTGTAAGCTTAACTCCAGCCATATCCTTATCCTTAGCTATTGTTCTTAAGATATAGTTAAGAAGCACCTGCTCAGAAGGCATCTTTCCTGCACCTGTATCTCCGCAGGCAAGATAACCGCTGTCCGGCTGTATAATTTCATATCCATAATGCTCTAATTTCTTAAGATTGTCCTGAACAATAGGATTAGTGAACATATTAGTGTTCATCGCAGGTGATATAAGCTTAGGGCATTTGCATGCCATAATTGTTGTAGTCAGCATATCGTCTGCTATTCCATTTGCAATCTTTCCTATTACATCTGCCGAAGCCGGTGCAACAAGGAATATATCAGCCAGCTTTGCAAGGCTGACATGCTCAACATTAAACTGGAAATTTCTGTCAAATGTATCAACTAAGCATTTGTTTCCTGTAAGTGTCTCAAATGTTATCGGATTAATAAAATTGCATGCGTTCTTAGTCATTATCACATGTACATCGGCATGCTTCTTTACAAGCATACTTGCAAGATTAGCAATCTTATATGCCGCTATACTGCCTGTTACACCAAGAACTACTGTCTTTCCCTTAAGCATATTATCTCCTCCCGCCTATGCAGCCACTTTCTAGACATTTTTATCATAAATGTATTTCAACCCTCTTATAAGAAGTGCCGGGTCAGTCTCAATTCTGTTTCTGCAGAATGGAATTATAACCTTGCTCAGCCCTCCTGTTGCCACAAGCTTTGCAGCAGGCTTTCCGTTCTTTCCGAATCCACAGCAGTCTATTATTCTGTCTATAATGCCATCTATACTTCCTGCATGTCCATATATAAGACCGCTCTTCATACAGTCAACTGTGTTCTTGCCAACCGGTCCTTTAGGTGCGTCAAAACTGATTCTTGGAAGCTGTGCAGTTCTTGATGAAAGTGAATTCATTGAAACTCCTGCACCCGGAAGAATTGCACCGCCTATGTAATTACCGTTCTCATCAACTGTACTTATAGTTGTCGCTGTTCCTATATCAACTATAATAACAGGTGCGCCGTAATCATGTGTTGCTGCAACTGCATCAACTATAAGGTCGCTTCCCACCTGCTTTGGCTGATCCATAAGAATGTTAAGACCTGTCTTTACTCCCGGTCCTACAACTAAAGGCTCTATATCTACAACCTTTTCAACAGCAGCCTTGATAACATTGACAAGCTGTGGCACAACCGATGAAATAATCGCACCACTGATATCCTCTGATTCTATGTTATAGATTTCAAGAACATTTTTAAAGCTGATAGCATACTCAAGCTCTGTCTTAGAAAGGTCTGTACTGAGTCTTTCCTCAAATATTACTTTATCATCATTATCAACACAGCCAATAACTATATTAGTATTGCCCATATCTATAGCTAATATTGTTCCTTTAGTATTCTTTCTTGACATTAATTACACCTCGCTAATATAGTAACCCCGTCACAGATAAGCTTCTCTGCCATACATTCGTATATCTCGTTGACAGGATTATCCTTAAACTCATCAGCGGCTATTGCCACTCTTATATAGTTCTTCGTATATCCTGTATAATATGACCTGCCATCTATTTCTGTCAATTCCTCAATAAGAACTTCTAACTTCTTTCCGATATACATTTCGCGGTATTCAAGTGACTGTGCCTTCTCTAACGCAAGCAGTACAGAGCTTCTTTCTGACTTAACAGTATCTGCTGCCTGGTCTTTCATCTTGTCAGCAACAGTTCCCTTTCTTCTTGAATACTTGAATATATGCATTTCGTAAAAATGTACTTTTTCAAGAAACTTGCGTGTTTCAAGGAAATCTTCCTCTGTCTCACCCGGAAATCCCACGATTACATCAGTAGTTATTGCCGGATTGTCAAACACTTCTCTTAACTTTACACAGCCCTCATAATACTCTTCTGTATTATACTTTCTGTTCATTGCCTTTAAAGTCTTATCACATCCACTCTGTAATGATAAGTGAAAATGCGGACATATCTTTTCTAAGCTGGCAATCCTTTTTGCAAATTCTTCTGTAATAATTCTTGGTTCAAGCGAGCCTAAACGGATTCTTTTAATTCCTTCAACCTCATGTATTGCCTCTATAAGTTCAATAAGACTTATATTCTCAAGGTCTGTTCCATAAGATGATATATGGATTCCTGTAAGAACAACTTCCTTAACGCCTGTAGCCGCAAGAGTCTTAACTTCATTTACTATATCTTCAGGCTTACGGCTTCTTACCCTGCCTCTTACATATGGAATGATACAGTATGAACAGAACTGGTTACAGCCGTCCTGAATCTTGATATAAGCTCTTGTATGCTCTCCTGTCTGGTTAATCTTAAGTGACTCATACTCCTGATATTTGTCATTGATATCAATCAGATAGCTTGTGTTATCTGAACCGCCAAAATAATCATTTAACGCTTCAACAACACTTATCTTCATATTATTGCCAAGAACGATATCAACACACTCATCTTTCTTCACTCCGTCAGGGTCTGCCTGAACATAACAGCCTGCAGCAATAACAACCGCCTCTGGATTCATCTTCTTTGCCTTATGAAGCATCTGTCTTGACTTTCTGTCAGCAATATTAGTTACTGAACATGTATTAATTATATATATATCAGCCTGAACATCTTCGCTGAAAGGTACTATCTCATACCCTGCATCCCTAAGCATTATCTCCATTGATTCCGCTTCGTAGGAATTAACCTTACAGCCCAGACTGTGTATAGCAACTTTTTTCAATTTAATCCTCATTTCCTGTTAATTTTTGTTACATTTCTTTATTGACATAGGTTTAACAAATAGATATTATAGTTTATAGAAAACATTTAAGGAGGTATTCTAATGAAAACTGTAAAGATTTCATTAAATTCAATCGACAAAGTAAAATCTTTTGTCAACGATATCACTAAATTCGATGTGGACTTCGACCTTGTTTCAGGCAGATATGTAATTGATGCCAAGTCTATAATGGGTATATTCAGTCTTGACCTTTCTAAGCCAATCGACCTGAATATTCACGCAGACAATGATATCGATACAATCCTTGCCGTATTAAAGCCATACATCGTTGAGTAATGATTAATAAACATATATAAACCGCTTTATCTGTAACAGATAAAGCGGTTTTGTTTTATTCAATTACGATTTTTTCTGTTGTCTCGATTGCTGTCTTGTAAAGTTCCTCAATAACTCCATCAAGATTAGTCTCATGCTGTTTGATAACATTGAGATTAGGCTTGGTTACAGGGTGCTTTGCAACGAATATTGTACAGCAGTCCTCAAATGGCTGAATTGATGTCTCGTATGAGCCGATCTTTTCTGATATATCAATAATCTCCTGCTTATCAAAACCGATAACCGGTCTGAATACAGGCATTGTACACACTTCGTTAGTGCAGTAAAGACTTGCCATAGTCTGGCTGGCAACCTGTCCGATACTCTCTCCTGTAACAAGTCCCTGACAGCCGCTTGCCTTTCCTAAATTTTCTGCAATCTTCATCATATATCTTCTCATAATGATTGTAAGCTCATCATGTGGGCATTTCTCATATATAGCCATCTGGATATCTGTGAAATTAACAACATTAAGTGTGATTGGACCTGAATATTTAGATACAATCTTTGCAAGGTCAACAACCTTCTGCTTTGCTCTCTCACTTGTATATGGAGGTGCATGGAAATATGTTGCTTCAATCTGTACGCCTCTCTTGGCAACCATGTATCCTGCAACAGGGCTGTCGATACCGCCTGATAATAAAAGCATAGCCTTTCCTGCTGTTCCGATTGGCATTCCGCCAGGACCTGGAACTTCGATAGAGTAAATGTTGATTACATCTCCTCTGATTTCTACCTGTAAAAGAACCTCCGGTTTATGAACATCAACCTTCATCTCTGGGAATGCATCAAGAATTCTTCCACCAAGCTCCATGTTAATCTCCATTGAGTTCATTGGATAATTCTTTCTTGTTCTTCTTGCATTAACCTTGAATGTAAGATTCTTATTCTTATATGCCTTGTCAAGATAGTTGATAACCTGATTAGCAAGGTCATCAAATCCGTTATCTTCAATCTGTACTACAGGACAGATTCCAACTATACCGAATACTCTTGTAAGGCTCTCGATTACCTCATCATAATCATAGTCTGAAAGTGCATTAACATAGATTCTTCCATCAGCTCTTCTTACATCAAATTCTCCCTCAACATCCTTAAGCGAGAACTTAATCTGTCTTACAAGGGCGTCCTCAAAGATGAATCTGTTCTTTCCCTTAACTCCTATTTCTCCATACTTTATCAAAAATGCTTTATACATTATTCTCTCCTTATCGTCTTGTGTACTTCCTTAACATTGGAAGCAGCTGTTTAAGTGTTTCTATTGTGTATTCAAGTTCTTCCTTAGTTGTCTCATAACAGAAGCTGAATCGCAGTGTTGAATCAAGCAGATCCTTATCAAGTCCGATTGCAACAAGTGTGTTGCTCAGTCCCGGCTTGTTAGATGAACATGCTGAACCGGATGATACATAGATTCCTTTATCTTCAAGTGAATGAAGAAGTACTTCTGCTCTCACTCCCCTGAAACTTGCACTTACAATCTGTGGTGCTGATTCAGTACCCTTCTTGCTGTTTACCTGTACATCAGGAAGCTTTTCAAGCTTATCTATGAAGTAATCCTTTAATTCATACAAATGTGCTATCTTACTTTCAAAGTCACTATTATATATAAGCTTCACGGCTGTTGCAAGTCCTGCTATAGCTGGAACATTTTCAGTGCCTGAACGCATGCCCTTCTGCTGTCCACCACCATATATAATAGGCTTTATTCTTGTCTTGTCATTAATGAATAAGAATCCGCTTCCCTTAGGTCCATGAATTTTATGTCCGCTGACTGATAACAGGTCAATTCCAAGCTTCTTAGGATATATCTTATATTTACCATAAGCCTGTATTGCATCAACATGATATACAATATCAGGATTATAATCTTTAACTATATGTCCGATTTCTTCAATCGGTTCAACTGCACCGATTTCGTTATTAACATACATAACTGAAACAAGTATTGTCTCATCATCAAGTGCATTCTTTAAAGCTTCTATATCAACTATTCCGTCTTTATTAACTGGAAGATAAGTTATTCTGAAGCCTTCTTTTTCTAGGAAATTGAATGGCTCTTTGACTGATGAATGTTCTACAGATGATACTATACAGTGCATTCCTTTTCTTTTATTAGCCATTGCTGTTCCTATTATAGCCATGTTATTAGATTCTGTTCCACCAGAAGTAAAGAGTATCTCCTTGTCCTGACATTTAAGAGTCTTAGCTATTACCCCTTTCGCCTCACGGATGTATTTCTCCGCCTCAACGCCCTTCATATGCTTTGATGACGGATTGCCGTAATCCTCTGACATAACCTTTACTGCTGTTTCTACTACCTCTGCTGCACACTTCGTTGTAGCAGAATTATCAAGATACGCTTCCATATTGCCTCTTTTCCGCTTATTCTTCCATATTATACATAAGCACTGATAACAGCATCATTCCCGCTGTCTCAGTTCTTAATATTCTCTTGCCAAGTGTGATTACCTCACACCCCGCATTAACTGCTTCATCAAGCTCTGACCTGTCGAATCCGCCCTCAGGACCTATGAATATTCCCACCGATTCTCCATGTCCGATTTCTTCAATAACTTTTCTTGTCTTTTCCATGCCTTCAGCACACTCATATGGCAGTAAAAGCTTGTCTAACTTTCCTGCATATTCAAGTGCCTGCTTAAATGTCATAACCTCTGTTACCTCAGGCTGGATACTTCTCTTGCTCTGCTTGGCTGCACTTAACGCAATACCATTCCAGCGCTCAACCTTAGCCTTAGCTTTCTTGGCATCAAGCTTTACAACGCTTCTTTTCATTGCCACAGGGACAACACTGTATGCTCCAAGCTCAACAGCCTTCTGTATTATAAGCTCCATTTTATCAGCCTTAGGCAGTCCCTGAAACAGTATTATTCTGGAAGGCAGTTCTTTTCCCTGCTCATCCTTACTCAGAATATCTGCTCTTATATATTCATCTGACATAGATGCAATACTGCATTCATAATCAACATTATCTCCGCTGCTTATAAGAAGCTTGTCGCCTTCTTTGAATCTCAGCACGTTCTTAATGTGATTGACATCACTGCCGACTATATCTATATATGAATCATGGATATTCTCATGTTCTGCAAAAAAATGATACATATACTACTTCCTTCTTGCTGTGATATTAACCCACTCGCCATCGTGGTTAATCTCAACTATCTCTAACTCAGGATTCTTTCTAAATGCCTCTGCCACTTCATTTTCCTTAGTATCAATTATACCTGATGTAATAAAGTAAGCGCCATGCTTCATATGCTCATGTATGCATGTTGAAAGTGGCTCTAACACATCAGCAAGGATATTGGCACATACAATGTCGTAACACTCATATCCACAAGCATCCTTAACAGCCTTGTCATCAATGATGTTGCCCTCGATAACCTCAAGCTGCTTCTTATCTATATTATTCTGCTCTGCATTTTCTTCTGACGCAATAATAGCATTAGGGTCAAGGTCTGTACCAAATGCATGCTTTGCACCGTATTTTAATGCAACTACTGAAAGAATACCGCTTCCGCAGCCGACATCTAACACTTCGTCGCCATCTTTAACATACTTCTGAAGCTGCTTTATAACCATTCTTGTAGTCTCATGTGAGCCTGTTCCGAAAGCTGTTCCCGGGTCAATGCTAAGCACCGCATGTCCCTTCATCTCTTCTGTCTCCGGCTCCCATGTAGGCTTAATGAATAAGTCTCCTATTGTAAATGTATGCCAGTACTGCTTCCAATTGTTAATCCAGTCCTTGTCCTCTGTCTCTGATTCTGTGATTGTACCCTCACCGATATCAATAAACATTCTTAAATCTTCAAGTTCTGCCTTAACCTTCTCAAGCATTGAACCGTCATCTTCTTCACTGTCAATGTAGAAATTAACCTTAGCCCTGCCATCATCTGGTGGAAGGTCAGGAATGAAATCTACAAACATTGACTTAGCCTCTTCCTTAGTAAGCTGTACATTATCCTCAATCTCAATACCTTCAATTCCTATATCATTAAGTGCGCTGCTTATCATATCAACTGCATCTGTAGTTGTCTGGATTGAATATTTATTCCACTTCATATTAATGTCCTTTCGTTAATCGTAACATTTTACATCTGTAAAAATGCTTCATATCCCTTTAATGTTTCGTAAAGGTCAGCCTTGCTTATAACCTCATATGGTGCATGCATATTCTGTACAGCAATTCCGCTGTCAATTACATTCATGTCAAGGTTAGCTAAGATATATGCGATAGTTCCACCGCCACCTGCATCTACCTTTCCAAGTTCTGCCATCTGGAAGTAAACATCTGCATCATCCATAACTTTTCTTAACTTACCAATGAATTCAGCCGAAGCATCATTAGAACCGCTCTTTCCTCTTGAACCTGTATACTTGTTAAACACCATACCTTTGCCAAAGAAAGCTGAATTCTTCTTCTCAAATACTGATGCATAGTTAGGGTCATATGCTGCACTTACATCTGATGATAACATGTAAGAATTAGCAAGTGCTCTTCTTAACTTAAGTTCTGAATAGTCACCACATCTGTCCATAACTTCTGCAACCATATTTTCAAAGAATCTTGAATGCATACCTGTTGCACCAACACTTCCAATCTCTTCTTTATCTACAAGTATACACACACCTGTTCTTGTAACCTGTGGTGTGTTAAGAAGTGCGATAAGTGAAGGATAAGCACACACTCTGTCATCATGGCCATATCCCATAATCATGCTTCTGTCCAGACCATAATCTCTTGCAGGTCCTGCTGGAACTGCTTCAAGCTCTGCTGATAAGAAATCTTCCTCCTCAATTCCATATTTTTCTTTAAGAATTGCAAGAATATTCTTCTTAACTGCCTCCTTTTCTTCCTTATCACCGTCTTTGTTGTCACTATCTGATACTGCAGGCATGCTTCCTATAAGGATATCAAGGTCCTCGCCCTCAACTACTGAGCTGCCTTTCTTCTCCATCTGCTTTGCAGCCAGGTGTATAAGAAGGTCTGATACTCCGACAACTGCATCGTCAGCATCTTCTCCAATTACCACTTCAACGCATTCACCATTCTTTAATGCAACAACACCGTGAAGTGCAAGGGGAATTGCTACCCACTGGTATTTCTTGATTCCGCCATAATAATGTGTATCAAGAAGTACCAGATCAGAATCTTCATACATAGGATTCTGCTTGATATCAAGTCTTGGTGAATCTATATGTGCACCAAGTATATTCATACCTGCGCTTAATGGCTCGCTTCCGATATTAAAAAGCACAATTGCCTTCTTCATATTAACAGCATATATCTTATCGCCAGCCTTAAGTGTCTCATTAGCTGCAATAACTTCCTGTAAATTTCTGTAACCTGCTTTTTCTGCCAGCTCTACAGCCTTCTTTACACATTCTCTTTCTGTCTTACATTCAGATATAAAAGTCCTATATTCATCTGCAAATGTGAATACATTGTTCTTATCTTCTTCTGAATATTTCTTCCATGCATTCTTTCTTTCCATAATGTCAACTTCCTTTCTATATTCCTAATGTTATCTGACCATCAGAATCTTCTGAATCAGCTGAATCAAAGCTTTCGCTTGCGATTTCTAACTCTGCCTCTTCCTTATACTGCTCAACCATATCTTCGCTGATTACCGGAAGCTCATCTATCGACTGTACGCCAAATGACCTTAAGAAGTCCTCGGTTGTTCCGAAAAGCATAGGTCTTCCCGGTGCATCAAGTCTTCCAACTTCCTTTACAAGTCCAAATTCAACAAGCTTGCTCACTGCCCTGTCTGAATTAACACCTCTGATATTCTCTATCTCAATCTTAGTTACAGGCTGTTTATATGCTATTATTGACAATGTCTCTAATGCTGCATCTGTCAGTGTATATCTTCTTGGCTGGCTGCACACTCTTATAAGTGCATCATAATATTCCTGCTTGGTACACAGCTGAAAGCTGTTCTCAAGCTCAATAATTCTTATTCCCCTGTCCTCTGATTCATATTTATCCATAAGATTGTGGACTATCTTAACAGTTGTATCCACATCCTGTTCAATGGCATCAGCAAGCTTACCTGCTTCTACGGAATCACCCATAGTAAAAAGCACTGCCTCAATTATGCCTTCCATCTGTTCTAAACTCATTACCCTACTCCTCTGTTATATCTTCAATAAGCTCAGGATCTCTTACTACCCTTATGAATATATCATCTTCAGGGCTTTCCTGCTTAACTTCAACGAATCCTGTCTTAATAAGCTCTAACACAACTAAAAATGTTACTATAACAGCAACCTTTGACGGATTATTCCATAAAAGCTCCCTGAAGCTGAAACTCTCATGTTCCATCATAAATGCTTTAATATCCACAAGCTTTTCGCTCATGGTAACTTCTTCTTTCTCAATCTTTCCGAACTTACTTCGTACCGGATCAATCTTATCTTCCTTACGCTTCATTACATCAGCAAATATTCTGTTAAGACGTGTAAGTGTTGTATCACCTATAACCTCTGCTAAATCAACAGGCGGTGTATATGCTGCAACTTCTTCTGGAATATCCTGCTTCTTATAATAAGTTCTCTCAGCATCAGTATGCTTGTCCTTTAATTCCTGTGCCATAGCTTTGTACAGCTTGTACTCTAACAGCTTTTCAACAAGCTCTGCTCTAGGATCTTCCTCATTGCCTTCCTCATCCACTTCCTTCGGAAGTAACATTCTTGACTTAATATCAAGAAGAGTCGCTGCCATTACAAGGAATTCACTTACTACATTGAGGTCTTCCTTCTTTAACTGCTCAACATATTCCATATACTGCTCTGTAATCATTGCAATCGGAATATCATATATATTAACTTTATTCTTATCTATCAAATGTAACAGAAGATCCAAAGGGCCTTCAAACACCTGAAGCTTAACACTTATTCCCATATATGCCTCACTATATTTACTGTGCATAATTACACGTATCACATTTTACATAAAATAACTGCTGTTTGCAAGTAATTGCTAAATTCTCTAAAATAACATATAATATCTTGAAAACATTCAATTAAGGATTATAGGAATAGGAATGCTGAATTTAATATTATTAATCAAAAGAATTGCCACTAAGATAACTGAAGACCGCATTGGCGACTACGCATCCTCAGCATGTTACTATCTCATGCTGAGTTTTTTCCCGTTCTCTATCGGTCTTTTAAGCCTTATTAAGTTTCTGCCGGTTTCCAAAGCAGATCTTTTAAAGGTTATTTATGGTATTCTTCCAACACAGCTGCAGTCAATTGTTCAGGGTATGCTTACTGATATATATGACAACTCAACTACAGCCTTAACCCTCATTACCGCAATAGGTATTATATGGGCTGCCGGCAAGGGATTCATGGCAATTGTCCGTGGGTTAAAACAGATATACAGAAAAGGCAATCAGAAGAACTGGCTCTTCCAGCGAATAAGGGCAAGCATATATGCTCTTATATTCATGATGCTTATTATTGCCAGCCTTATACTTATGGTATTCGGTAACAACATTATGAACTTTACTATGAAATACATCCCACAGCTTACCAATGTAGTGATTGTATTCAGAGGCATATTTAACAGTAAACATTTTCTGTTTCCAAGTGTATTCACTCTCTTCTTTACTGTTGCATTCTCGCTTGTATCAAGAAGAGGCAGAAAATTCTACAAAGAGATTCCCGGAGCTTTCTTCTCCGCAGTAGGCTGGTATCTTTTCACAGCCCTGTATTCTCTTTACGTTGACCATTCACCGAATTTTTCTTACATGTATGGAAGTATTACAACTATTATCATAGCACTTATCTGGATGTATGCCTGCATGATTATCATATTCATTGGTGCTGAGATTAATTACTTTATCAATGATGAAAAGATATTCAAGCATTATCTCGGGAAGAAGTCAGAGTAAGCGTAGTACCTCTGTAGAAGAATTCCAGAATCTGCGCGTAAGTCATGGATTCTGCCATTTTATTGGCAGCATTCTGACTCATGCCGATTCCATGTCCATAACCGCCTCCGGTTATCCTGAAGCCTGTCAGTTTCTTACCCTCCATCACTTTTTCAAACACACAGAATGTGCTGGGGAGATTCGCATATCTTGTTGTTCCTGACTTAGTATTCATATCCACATTTGCATTGCCAAATGCTGCTCTTATCGCAGATTCACTGTCTATCACCGCTTCGCCTTTATCACCCGTCACTTTAACTTTAACTGCAGCACCTCCATTAACACGTTCAAGCACTTCAATATCAGTTATATTACCTACATTTTTCCCTGTAGAACGTGCAAAGCCTTCACTTATCTCTTTAACCGATTCTTCCATGCTCCATCTGTACAGGGTACAGTCGTAATCGTAATCAGCTTCATTTTCACTCTTTATAAATGTATTGAATTCAGATTCTATTGTGAGCGTAAGTCCTCTGTCCACGCCGCCTACACATTCTGCGACAAAATACGGATAGTTTTCCGTAGTATTCCCCCAAAGCGTAACATCTGTTGTACTTCCACATGAAGTCGAATAATAATAAGTCTTAACAACTTCCCCATTATATGAAAGCACCTGCCCCGCCGTTGCATCCACCGCAGTATCTGTCGATTCTGCCCGTGGTGAGTTATTGTACACCTGAAACTGTATTGAATCATCAATATGTGCTCCGTATGCACTGTAATAATTGTTGGAAAGTTCTGTATAAGCATAGCTTCTCGCACATACTGCCTGACATTTCAGTGCTTCAAGATTAAAGCCTGACGGCATCTCACTTGGAACTACCTTCTTCAAATAATCTTCTATTGCCACTTCATTTACAACAACTATTCCCTCATCATACAATGAAACTTCAATTGTTCCTCCATACGAAGGTGTTCCAACGCCTCTGTTTACTGACTGGAACTGTATCTCTCCTGATTTCGGGATAAGTTTTATTCTACCCTGCGCAAAATCTTCTGTGTCAGCATTAAACACAACAGCCTCACCTGGTGCTGTCTCATACGATTCATCGCCCGTTTCCACTATCATTCCGGAATCCGCACTAAACACCGTTTCGTTAAAAAATATGTCTCTAAATCCGCTTGTCTTGATAATTACTCTTATATTATCAGCCTGAAGTGGTCTGTTCTTAATCGCGCCGCATACCTCTCCATCCGCCACAATAAAATCCTGCAATGCATAGCCAACAATTATGCTGCTGTAATTACTTATCAGTGAGTTATCTTTTTCATACATGATAAAATCTTCATCCAGCCTGACAGAGCCATAACCTTCTATCTCAACACTGTCCTGTGAAACTGACAGTACCTTTCCGCTTACAACATCTGTCTTGGTATTAACACTAATAACTTTGCCATCCTCAACTGTAATATCACACAGACACCCTGTAACATCTTCCGCTATCTTTCCACTCTTAAAGCTTCTTATATCACCGTACATGTTGGCTGTTATTGTATTATCATCTATATTAGTTATATAAACATTTTTATAAATATTGGTTTCTGACGACGTGTCCTGATATCTTGATTTAATCATCTGTGACATATATATACAGGTTGATGACATGAATATCACCAGTGCAGAATAGGTTAAGAATATTATTTTCGTTTTCTGTCTCATATACTATTCTCCCCAGATTAAGTATCCTTGTTCAGACAAGCTCTTGATAGTATATGCAGAAATTGTGTGTTTTAGAACTGGAGGATTATCGCATCGCTTTTCGCGCAAAAAACAGGCAGTCACATATGTGACTGCCTGTTAATATATCCCAAAACGCCGCTCCCCACGCTTTCGACTCCTAGCGAAGCTAGGTGGGCAACCGCATCCAAACCGCTGCCTTCCACTGACTAAGGAGGCTTGACATTAGAATGGAGATATAGGAATCCCGTCGATGAAATGTAGGATCAAAATAATGTGGTTTTGCGAACGTCCCAGGAAATATTCAATTGATACGTTCTGTATCTATGTTCTGATTATACAACTTCTTGTTTCTTTACACAACATTATATGCAAAAAAACATTAAGTATTCACAATTAAGTTATGAATTAAAGCTGTGGACCAGCAGCAACTAAAGCCTTACCAGCTTCATTGCCTTCATACTTAGCAAAGTTCTTGTTGAATCTTGCAGCAAGATCCTTAGCCTTTGTCTCCCACTCAGAAGCATCAGCATATGTATCTCTTGGATCAAGGATTGCTGGATCTACTCCTGGAAGTTCTGTAGGAACTTCGAAGTTGAACATAGGAATTGTCTTTGTTGGAGCTGTATTGATAGCACCTGAAAGGATTGCATCAATAATTCCACGAGTATCCTTAATAGAGATTCTCTTACCAGTTCCATTCCAACCTGTGTTAACTAAGTAAGCCTTAGCTCCACTCTTCTCCATCTTCTTAACAAGCTCTTCAGCATACTTTGTAGGATGAAGCTCAAGGAATGCCTGTCCGAAGCAAGCTGAGAATGTAGGTGTAGGCTCTGTAATTCCTCTCTCTGTACCAGCAAGCTTAGCAGTAAATCCTGAAAGGAAGTAGTACTGTGTCTGCTCTGGTGTAAGGATAGATACTGGAGGAAGTACTCCGAAAGCATCTGCTGAAAGGAAGATTACATTCTTAGCTGCTGGAGCTGAAGAAATTGGTCTTACTATATTCTGGATATGATCGATTGGGTAAGATACACGAGTATTCTCTGTTACGCTCTTATCTGCGAAATCAATCTTTCCATTCTCATCAAGTGTAACGTTCTCAAGAAGAGCGTTTCTCTTAATAGCATTGTAGATATCTGGCTCTGATTCCTTATCAAGGTTGATAACCTTAGCGTAGCATCCACCTTCGAAGTTGAATACGCCATTGTCATCCCAGCCGTGCTCATCATCACCGATAAGAAGTCTCTTAGGATCTGTAGAAAGTGTTGTCTTACCTGTTCCTGAAAGACCGAAGAAGATTGCTGTGTTCTCTCCGTTCATATCTGTGTTAGCTGAGCAGTGCATTGAAGCCATACCCTTTAATGGAAGGTAGTAGTTCATCATAGAGAACATACCCTTCTTCATCTCTCCACCGTACCATGTGTTGATGATTACCTGCTCATGGCTTGTAATGTTGAATGCAACACATGTCTCTGAGTTAAGACCTAATTCTGCATAGTTCTCAACCTTAGCCTTAGAAGCATTATATACAACGAAATCTGGCTCGAAGTTCTCAAGTTCTTCTGCTGTTGGCTTAATGAACATATTAGTTACAAAATGTGCCTGCCAAGCAACTTCAACGATGAAACGAACTGCCATTCTTGTGTCCTTGTTAGCTCCACAAAATGCATCAACTACGAAAAGTCTCTTATTAGAAAGCTCTGCCTTAGCGATGTCCTTAACCTTAGCCCATACATCTTCTGACATTGGGTGGTTATCGTTCTTATACTCATCTGATGTCCACCATACAGTGTCCTTAGAGTTCTCATCAACAACGATGTACTTGTCTTTAGGAGAACGACCTGTGTAGATACCTGTCATAACGTTAACAGCTCCAAGTTCGCTTTCCTTACCAACTTCATAACCTTCGTTAGTAGACTTAGTCTCTTCCTCGAATAATAATTCATAAGAAGGATTGTAGACGATCTCTGTAGCACCTGTGATGCCATACTTGCTTAAATCGATTTTTGCCATCTTACATAAACCTCTTTTCTTATAATTTCTTGTAAATTATTACAAAATTCTCCTTAAGTCTATAC
>CAVBPJ010000026.1:0-34557 GCA_963597265.1 Evtepia sp.
GCATATTCGTGTATAATATGCATAATTTGTTGTTGCATTTTTAAATAAAGTAGTTTATTATAATCTGCAGGTGCATAGCATATGTGTTTTACTATGTAAACTTAATAATATACGGAGGAATATATAATGAAAGAAAAAGTTATTCTTGCTTATTCTGGCGGACTTGACACAACTGCCATCATCCCTTGGTTAAAGGAAACATACAACTATGATGTTGTCTGCGTATGTGCAGACTGTGGTCAGGAAGAGGAGTTGGACGGACTTGAGCAGAGAGCTCTCTCATGTGGTGCTGCTAAGTTATATATAGAAGATATCACTGATGAGTTCTGCGACAACTACATTGTTCCATGTGTTCAGGCACACGCTGTTTATGAAAATAAATATTTACTTGGTACTTCTATGGCAAGACCTCTTATCGCTAAGAGACTTGTTGAGATTGCCCGTAAGGAAGGTGCTGTTGCTATCTGCCACGGTGCTACTGGTAAGGGTAATGACCAGATCAGATTCGAGCTTACAATCAAGGCTTTAGCTCCAGATATCAAGATTATCGCTCCTTGGAGAGATTCTAACTGGAAGCTTCAGTCTCGTGAAGATGAGATTGAATACTGCAGACAGCATGGTATTCATCTTCCATTCAGCACAGACTGCAGCTACAGCCGTGACCGTAACATCTGGCATATCAGCCATGAAGGTCTTGAGCTTGAAGATCCAGCTAACGAGCCTAACTACAAGCATTTATTAGTTCTTGGATGCACTCCTGAGGAAGCTCCAGATGAACCTGAATATGTTACTATGACATTTGAAAAAGGTGTTCCAAAGTCAGTTAACGGCAAGGCTATGAAAGTTTCTGATATCATCAGAGAACTTAACAGACTTGGTGCTAAGCATGGTATCGGTATCATTGATATCGTTGAGAACCGTGTTGTTGGTATGAAGTCTCGTGGTGTTTATGAGACTCCTGGTGGAACAATTCTTTACGAAGCTCATCAGCAGCTTGAGGAATTAGTTCTCGACAGAGATACAACAACATTCAAGATGGACGTTGGAAACAAGTTTGCACAGGTTGTTTACGAAGGAAAGTGGGAGACACCTCTTCGTGAAGCACTTCAGGCATTCGTTGAAAAGACTCAGGAATATGTAACAGGTGAAGTTAAGTTCAGACTTTACAAGGGTAACATCATCAAGGCTGGAACAACTTCTCCATATTCACTCTACAATGAGTCAATTGCATCATTCAAGACAGGTGATATGTATGATCATCATGATGCTGACGGATTCATCAACCTCTTCGGTCTTTCACTTAAGGTAAGAGCTATGAAGAAGCTTGAGAACGAGAAGAAGAACAATAAGTAATTAAAGAATATAAAAAGCAACATCCCCGTCATGGCTATTAATCATGTCGGGGATGTTGCTTCTTTAAGGTTTATTCATCTGAGGTTCACATCACACATTTTGGGTTTGCTCCTGAAACTCAGCTGCAAAATCAATAGAATCCTTATCGGCTTCCTATCAATTCATAAAATTGCCGCATCTTATAGGTAATTTTCGCATCTTTTCTTGTTCAATCTTATATAAAATGCCATTTTTCGAATAAAAACACCTATAACACTCCTGATTTCCGTGATTTTATAGGCTAATCTTTCAAATATTATTGTAGTTCTATGCATTTTCAACCTATAAAACCGCCAAATATTCGACTACTTATAGGTATCACGTTTCTCAAGCTGATTATATATCATGATAAATCGGCTGATTGGACTTCCACATAGCTCTTCACCACTCCAGCGTCCAACCTCCGCTCTACAACTTCACCACAGATTACACTCCATCTGCAAATCTTTCGCACATAAATCTTCCGTAAGAATGAAGTCAGGCGGCTATGCAGCTCGTTTTCAAACCGTTGCGAAGACGCCGGCACTTAGTAAGCTGGGACAGCTGGCTTAAAGCCAGCGAATCCCAGCGAACTTAGTACCGCTGCGTCGTAGAACGAGCGCAAGCGTGTTTGAAAACGAGCTGCATAGCCGCCTGACTTCCACTTCCGGGAATCCATCACCCCTCAAGCTTCCCCTTATCAATCTCCTTTTCTTCCACTTTCCGATTAACATAAGTTCTAAGAAGAGCATAGCACACTGAGCTTATTGGAATGAATGTAAGCATACCCATTATTCCGAACAGGTTGCCACCAATTGTTACTGCAACAAGCACCCAGATTCCCGGAAGTCCGACAGAACTTCCGACAACATGAGGATATATAAGATTACCCTCAATCTGCTGTAATATAAGAAATACTGCCACGAATATAAGTGCCTTTAAAGGGCTTGTCATCATAATAAGAATCACACCAACTATGCAGCCTATGAATGCGCCGACAATCGGAATAAGTGCAGTAACCGCGATAATAATTCCTATAAGAAGTGCATAAGGCATTCTTAAGATAGTGAGCGTAATAACAAACATCGTACCAAGAATACATGCCTCAAGGCACTGCCCTGACAAGAAATTAGAAAATGTAGTGTTGGTAAGCCTTAACACTTCAACAATCTTGTCTGCCCTGTGCTCCGGCATGCACACATACATAAGTTTCTTGCATTGTGTTGTAAGTTTCTCTTTCTGAAAAAGCACATATACAGAAAACACAAATCCTATAAAGAAATTAGTAACCCCTGAAAAGAATCCGCTTATTGCGCCAATTCCTCCATTGATAATTCCCTTAGTTCCTATTGAAAGGAAATTCATAACACTTGAAAGAACAGAATCCCAGTTAATCGATATACTGCTTAGCTTCTCCTCATATTCAGGATATGCAGACAGCTTGATCTGCAACCAGTTAATCAGGTTATTAACCGCTGTTGGAACCTGTCCTATAAGGTCAGCTATTGTATTCACAAGTTCAGGCACAACCACAAAAAGTACACCTGCAATAACCGCAAGAATAGCTATCAGCGTAATCATATAAGCAAGCACTCTTATAAGTCTTGGATGCTTCTTCTTACAACGTTTGTCAAACAGCCTGTTAAGCCCTTTTTCAATTGCTTTCATAGGTACATTGAATACAAATGCGATGACTCCGCCAATTATGAATGGCATGACAAGTCCTGCAAGATATGATATAGAATTAAGAATCCCAGTCAGATTGTTAAGCGCCAGATATATTACAATAAGCACTGCGCCAATCGTAATTCCCTTAACAACCTGACTGTCTTTAAAATGTCCTTTGTTCATGCAGCCTCCCATTCTAGTTATACTGGGCATCAACCATGCTCATCATCATGCGCATATTAAACGCTCCCATGAATTTTACTGATGGAAGATATACGAAATGCTTCTTCTGGATTACACAGTCATCCTCATATTCATCATCATACACTTCAAGTCTCATAACTTCATTAACAAGCTGTCCCTTACCCGGCTCAACATTGAAAGCCCCTTCAATAAATGGTGCATAACAGTCTCTTTCTCCGCTCTGGTCAGGATCATATGCAATAAATGTATGAATCATACTCTCATACTTAGTGATAAATAATCCATTATCTGCTCCGCTTTCCTTAAGAGCATTCTTATAAAGAGTCATCTCCTCTTCATATACAGCTGCCTGTTTATTGATAATTTCCTCTAATTCACCTGCAGTCATAGGGATATTTTCTGCGAAGAAAAATGCGATTGGCTGGATGCTTCCATATAATAAAAAGCAGCTCATATCTGAATTGAGAGTCTGTGATACCTCAAGCTTATCTGTATCACCCATATACATAAGCACTGCAAAATTGCCCTTGGCTGTAAACTCCTTAAGCATATTGATTGCTGCCTTTAATTCTGTTCTAGAAAAATGTCTCATAATATCCAATTCCTTTTCATTTAAACTATCGTAGATTATATCACCTATGGCTGATATTTTCACTTCCAAATTTTACTTTTATTAATCTTTTTTCTCAATTTTTCTTTTCTTGTCAGCTGCTATAACAATAAGAGCTGTAGCTGCTGTAGCTGCAATTATAATAGCATACATTACAATCCTTCTGCTATCACCAGTCTGCACTGACTCTTCATCTGCTGCAACCTCTTTGACATGCTCTGTATTATCTGCAACACTTGATGTTGAACTTGTTGCAGACGCTTTAGTTGTTGGCTCTTCTGTTGATGGTTCCTGCGTAGGCGGCTCAACCTTATCTAATAAAAATGTAAATTCCATTCCCCATGATGTCACCTGATACGGATTAGTTATATATGGTCCGCTGATATTAAAATGTGCATTAATAATATTTCTGGATTCTTTCATCCCTGCATCAAGTGTTCCAATCTTTCCATTCATATATGAGTCAATATTATTCTCACCCCTCATCCAGCTTCCTAAAGAAAATCTTCCAGCCAGACAATCTTCATTAGTTACGGTATTATCTTCAAATGTAAGCATTAAAAGATTGTTATAAAACATATTATATCCAAGACTCGCAATATTCTTATTAGCCTCTCTTATATTAAATACATATCCGTCAAATATGGATTCACATATCTCATTAACTTCGAATTCATCAAGTCTTGTGCATGTTTTGTCGTATTTTTTATTCATAAAATCGACATAATACTTATCGAGATCGTCCAGCCCATTCTCATACCCTGCTTTAACCAATGCATCAGTAATCAACTCATTAGTATAATCACTTAAAGAATTGTTTGAAGTTCCCAGCAATGCCTTTAAAGCTGAGTTGCTTGTCCTTCCTACTGTACTCTTTGCTGGTATTGGGCGGTTACTTAATGATGTGTATGCTCCCTTAATAAATTCTGCGTCAGTATTGTCATATGTGTATGCCATGTCAGCATCTTTCTCATCAGCATAATTACCATCTGTAATCTTTGTCGAGCCATTTCTGTACATATATTCATTATTAGAAAGATTGATTATATTAACATAGAAATTTCCTCCATCCCCCGGTTCATAAATCCCAGCCTCATAATACTTCATAATGTCACCTACAAGATCAATTCTTATTGTATCTCCATCATAATCTTCTGGTATTGTATATTCGAAATAATAGTTATACTGCCATGTCTTTTTATCATATTCTCGTTTAATATCCACTGAAACTCCTTCTGAACCAGTGTTTCCTTGCGCATATACTTTATCTTCCTTTACGCTTCCGAATCCAATTACCCCCACAATCATGGCTGCAACAGTCATTAGTACTGCTGTTACTCTAAACAGTCTCTTTTTCATATACTTTCCTGTCCTCCTTTTATTATAGACGTCTATATTCTATTCACTTTTTTCCAGTTTCATACATAAAAACGGCAGCCGCCCTGTTGATCACACAGGACGGCTGCCTCTATAAAAAGATTAGGGAAGTAAGAAAGCTTTATCACAGAGCGTCATTACCTGTTTCACCGGTTCTTATCTTGACTGCTCCCTCAATATCTTTGATGAATATCTTACCATCACCAAAACTGTTAGTATTAAGTTCTTCCAATACCTTGTTAATTATTCCTTCGACTATCTCATCTTTTACAACAGTTCTTACACTTAATTTAGGTAAAAGATTGATACCCGGTGTCTCATCTCTTGTATATACCTGACCTGCGCCTTTCTGGTGTCCATAGCCAAATATTGTCGTAATCATTACACCTCTTGCGCCCTCACTGTCAAGAATCCTTTTAAGATTCTCAAGCTTCTCAGGCTTAATAACTATCTCTAATTCCTTCATAAGCCATAACCTCTTTCCTTCACATTTTCATTCGCATTTTTACCACATTTTAATATTCCTTATCACCATCAGGTGTCTTCATCCATACCTTTTCATGCTTCCACTTAATAAGAATCATGTACAGCCAGAGGATAAGACCTACACCCATATATCCTGCAAATCCTAACCATGTTGCCTTTCCGATACCGATAGTACAGAAGAATGCGATAACAGCCATGATTATAAGTGATGCAACCTTAAGTCCTGTTGCACATTTGTATGGTCTTTCCCACTCTGGATGCTTCTTTAAAAGTACCAGTGAAGATATTGACGTAATCACATAACACAATGCACACGCGAATGCCATCAGGTCAAAGAATGCTGTAATACTCTGCATTGCAATGAATCCGATACTTACAACAAGAATAAGTATGTTTGGAAGTGTTGGCTGGTTGTACTTATTAGTGTATGAGAACTGCTTTGGAAGGAAATTCTGACGACCCATCGCATATATCATACGGACGCCTGAATACCAGAAACCAAGTACTGATGTACCGATTGGGAATACGACTCCGACAATACCCATAATAAGGACAAACCATGCAATCTTATCACCGAAGCAGTACTGTAATGCTTCAAATGTGATGAATGGATGGCAGTCACCACCATTAGTAAGCTCTGCCCAAGGCATTGCACCTGCAAGACAGAAGTAGAAAATTGTATATATGGCACCACATGTTACAACTGAACCAAGAATAGCTTTCTTCTGGTCCTTAATTGGGAAGTCACCTTCCTCAACCATTGCTGGTACTGTCTCAAATCCAAAGTATGGAGTTATCATAAATGAACATCCGACAACCCATGCAATACCTGTTGCAAAGTTACCACCCCACTGTTTCTCATTGCTGCTTGTGAAGAAATCAGCGAAATTAGCAATGCTCCAGTGTCCGCTGAACAGGAAAAGTAATGAACAGATAAGAATACCTGCGATACCAGCCATAAGCATGAAAGACTGAACCTTGCCTGCTACAACATTCTTATAAAGACTGAGTACACACCAGAAGCAAAGTACTACTGAACCGACAATAACTGCCTTGCCGCCTGTAAGTCCCAAGCCAAACTGATGATTTAACCATTCGATAATTCCAAGTACACCTGCTGCAGGAACGGCTATCCATGCACACATGATAAGCCACGCTGACCAGAAACCTGCATGCTTGTTAATACCTACCGTATTGAATACCAGACATGAACCTGTACTTGGTAACATTGTTGAGAATTCTGCATACACAAATGCTGTTGGCAGTACTGCCAGTGTCATAAGTGCAAATGCTAAGAATGTTCCGGGACCTGTATACGACATGAATATACCGTCCCAGTAACACATGAATGTAAATATTGCTCCCGTTGCCATCGCATATACATAAATCAGCTTCATTGATTTAGATAATGCATTTGTCTTCTTTTCGCCCATAATAGCTTCCTCCCTTATTGTAGTCCGTTTCGTTGTTACGAAGATTTCTTATGTGCCTAGCCGAATAATCTAAGATACCTTTCAGCTAATTCCATGGTTCCGTCCATCCAGCCAACACTTAATTCTGCTACCGGACCTGATTCCTGATGAGATGCAAGCCATGCTGTAAGCTGTAATCTTCTCATCATTATAAATGTGTCTATTTCTTCAAAATCCGTATCGGTAAACGGAAGAACCTTCTTATATCCTGCAAGCCATGCATTTACAAGCTTTGGAACAATTGGCTTGTCCTCTATAAAGCTCAGTGCTGATGCAAGGTCATGCAGATGCCAGCCAAAGCCGCAGTCATCAAAATCTATAACCTTAATCTGGTCACCCTCGATAAGCAGGTTAGCCAATCTTAAATCTGCATGTATAAGACCGAAATTATTCTCATTAGTTCCATATCTTTCAAGTCTTCTCTTAATGATTCTTGAAACCTCTGACAATATATTTTCTGCCTCTGGTGTCATATCTGGAAATGCTCTCCAGTCACCCCATGCTGCATGCTCACCTATTATCGTGTCGTAAGTCCATACCATACGGTCAAGCTTGTCTGTTCCATTCCATATCTCTGTCTGACGGTGAAGATAAGCTGTTGTCTCACCGAGATATTTAAACTGCTTTACCATCTGCTCTTCGTTATTCTCATCAGGTGCATCTCCCGGAAGGTAATCACATATGACACAGAAATATACATTTCCATCAGGTCCTGTAACCTCCTGTATGTTCCTGCCGTCAAGTCCCTTTATAGGATTGGCTACAAGAAGCGGTGTGTAATCGTTAATCTGTCTTAACCACTTCATCTCTGAATTAAGCTCGTCCAATGTGTGGTAACCCGGTCTGCTTATTCGAAGCACACCTTCTTTTTCACCTGTTTCTTTGTTCTTAACCATATAGGTTGCATTCTCTGACAGCACTATGAGTTTCACCTCACATCTGTCCTGCCATCCGTATTTCTCAAGCGAAGCATTTGCAACCGCATCAAATAAATCAACATTTTCAAATGCCATGTCATATCCTCCAATCAGAAAAGGCATACACAAATCTATTACGATTCATGTACGCCTTTGTACTTTCTTATATATTTAATTACTGTCCCATAGATGTTGTTTCCGGCAATGTACTTCCGCCATCAATAACTATCTGTGTTCCAGTTATATAACTTGATTCATAGCATCCTAAGAATGCTGCAAGCTCTCCGACCTCCTCCGGGTCAGCCAGCCTCTTTAAAGGAACTGCATCTGCAATTGCCTGTATTGCTCTCTCTGGATTGTCCGGGTCTGACTGCTTCGCCATTCCTTCAACAAGCGGTGTCCTTACATATCCAGGACATATTGCATTAACTCTTATATTCTTATCTGCAAATTCTCTTGCAAGCGCCTTCGTAAATCCTACCAGTGCCGCCTTGGATGTCGCATATGCAACCTCGCCCGGGTCTGCAACCATATCTCCTGTTACAGAGCTTGTAACTACGATTGCGCCTCCGCCATTAGCTATCATACTTGGAATAACTGCTTTCGCCACATTCCATGCACCCTTGACATTAATATCAAGATGTAAGTCTCTATTTTCAAATGTGTCATCTTCAAGAAAGTCTTCAAGAACACATACACCTGCGTTACATACAAGCACATCAATCTTTCCATATGTATTCTCTGCAACTTCAACAAGTTTTTCAACACTCTTGTAATCAGATACATCAACCTGAACACCTGTTGCCTCATACCCTTCGCTCTTTAACTGTGCTGCAAGTTCAAGTACCTTAGGTCCTCTTGCTGCAAGCACACATTTTGCGCCGTACTTTGCATATACCTTGGCGATTCCTTCTCCGATACCTTTAGAAGCACCGGTAATTACTGCTACTTTTCCTTCTAACTTTCCCATAACGCCACGCACCTTTCTTAGTTTCCTATGTCTGTGCCAGTCCTAAGCGGATATATTGCACCAGAATTTGCTCACCCTGCTTATATACCAGCCCTGAAATGCAAGAAGGGACACGAAAGCTTTCGCCTTCGTGCCCCTTTGCACTTCGCCATTAACTATAGTCCCAAGTGCGTGAAATTGCAACGATAAAAATATGCGTTTTTTCCTTAATTCATAAGGTGATTTTTTAAAAATTTCTTTATTCGTAAAGTGGGTACTTGTCTGTAAGTCCCTTAACAAGTTCCATAGCCTTAGCCTGATTAGCGTCAACATCTTCAACAAGCATAGCAATTGCTTCTGCAACAACATCCATATCAGCTTCGTTGAAGCCTCTTGTTGTAACAGCTGCTGTACCAAGTCTGATACCGCTTGTTACGAATGGAGAAGCTGGATCATTAGGAATTGTGTTCTTGTTACATGTAATGTTAGCTGCATCAAGAAGCTTCTCAACTTCCTTACCAGTCTTACCCTTGCTTAAGAGGTTAACAAGCATAAGGTGGTTATCTGTACCGCCAGATACAATATCAAATCCTCTGTTCATAAGTCCGTTAGCAAGTGCTGATGCGTTCTTAACAACATTTTCTGCATATACCTTAAAGCTTGGATCAAGTGCTTCCTTTAAGCATACTGCTTTACCAGCTATAACATGCATAAGAGGTCCGCCCTGGATTCCTGGGAATACAGACTTGTTAAGCTTGAACTTCTCTGCTGCCTCTGCAGAAGCAAGAATCATACCACCTCTTGGTCCACGGAGTGTCTTATGTGTTGTTGTTGTTGTAACATCTGCATATGGAATTGGACTTGGGTGTGCGCCACCGGCTACAAGACCTGCAATATGTGCCATATCTACCATAAGTAATGCGCCAACTTCATCACAGATTTCTCTGAACTTCTTGAAGTCAATTGTTCTTGCATAAGCAGAAGCTCCTGCAATAATCATCTTAGGCTTGCATTCCTTGGCAATTCTTAATACTTCGTCATAATCAATAAATCCGTCTGCTGTAACACCATAAGGAACGATGTTAAAGTATTTTCCTGAAATATTAACTGGTGAACCGTGTGATAAATGTCCACCACAGTCAAGGCTCATACCCATAACTGTGTCTCCAGGATTAACAAGTGCGAAGAATACTGCTAAGTTAGCCTGTGCACCTGAATGTGGCTGTACATTAACATATTCACAGCCGAAGAGCTTCTTGGCTCTTTCAATTGCAAGTGTCTCAACAACGTCTACATACTCACAGCCGCCGTAATATCTCTTTCCAGGATATCCTTCTGCGTACTTATTAGTAAGAGGGCTTCCCATAGCTGCCATAACTGCCTTACTTACAAGGTTCTCAGAAGCGATAAGCTCGATGTGGCTTCTCTGTCTTCCAAGTTCGTCATCCATAGCCTTAGCAAGGTCTGGATCATAGTTTAATACTTCATCAAATGAATACATATAACTTCCTCCCATTATACTTTAGTGAAACAAAGTGTCCCTTGTTACTTATGATATAATTAAATTGAAATTTCGTCAATTCCATTATTAAGTTTTATTTCTCAAAGCTGATTAATTATCTTTGGGAATGATGCATTTATAAGGTGTTTTATAATCCTCTCTGAATTCTTCCCATGCTGCTTTAAGTATCTCTGGCTTCTTAACAACCTCAAGTGCTGACTGTGCCATAGCCTCTCCGGCAAACATGGCTGCCTTAAGTCCGATATCTGTACCTACACATGCAACAATTGACCAGTTATGAAGAGGCAGACCAACTGCTGCTCCGAATCCGCTGAACTGATATGTAGGGCATTTCATTGCAAGGTCTCCGACATCTGTTGAACCACCATCATATTTTTCTGTTTCGTCAGGTTCTTCAACACCTCTCGGTAATATATCATCTTTACATGTTCCTCTTTTTCCTGACTGTGCTTCCTGTATCTTAGCTGCATATTCATATTCTTCATCAGTATATTCTATTGCTGGCATTGCACTGGCAATATCGTATCCCGTGTGTGCAAGGACTCTGTTACCATGATAGCTGTGACAGCCTCCTTCAATATGCCATTCTGCTTTCGTACCTGTCATTGTTGCAGCACCTTTAGCACATGCTTCAACTCTTTTTACTATATCTTCCATATTCTCTTCTCTTGAACGGATAAAATAATAAAGCGAGGCTTTATCAGGAACTATATTCGGAGCCATTCCACCATTCCTGTACACATAATGTATTCTCACATCCTGTGTTACATGTTCTCTTAAATACTGTACTCCAACATTCATAAGTTCAGCTGCATCAAGTGCACTTCTTCCATCCCATGGCATAGCCGCTGCATGGGCACTTTTACCTGTGAAGTTAAATTCCATTGTTGTTATTGCAGACCATACATCTTTGTCAAATTTCATATTGCGTCCAAAAGGATGATACATATATGCAAAATCAAGGTCATCAAAATATCCTTCTCTTGCAAGTATTGCCTTACCTGAAAGATCCTCCTCTGCCGGACAGGCTATATAACAGATAGTTCCTGATATATTTTCTTTTTCCATTGCACTCTTTAATGCAACTGCTGATGTAACACCTGCTGTTGCTATAAGACAGTGTCCACAGCCCTGTCCATTACCTTCCTTAGGTGAATAATAAGGCACTGCCTCCTGACCAAGTCCCGGAAGTGCATCAAGCTCACCAAGAAGTCCGATAACAGGCTTTCCACTTCCCCATTTTGCAATTACTGTGTTTGGAAGCTTTGCCTCATTCTTTCCTGCAAGGTCTAATGCAACAGTCTTAACATCTGTGAATCCATTTTCCAGTAAAAAATCTTTCGTAAGCTCACAGCATTTATACTCTTTATACGCAGTTTCCGGATTATTCCAGAATTCCTGTTTAAGGGTATTGATTCTTTCTTTATTGGCTTTAAACCAATCACTTATGTTTTCATTCATAGTATTCACACCCTTTCATCTTATCTGCCATTAAAGGCACATATTAGCTATATACATCATGCATGGCATTGTAATTATGCATAATATCGTACTCAGACACACAACTCTTACTGACTGTTCATAATCTCCACCGTATAACTTTGCAAATATTGCAACATTAGAACCAACCGGTGTTATCGCTGCTATTAATGCGGTCTGCTTAATTATCGTATAATCCTTTGCCACCGGCACTATCATCATTACTGCTATTGTGACTGCTGGAATTATTACAAGCCTTACTATGCTGCACACCCATACTGACCCGTTCTTTAATATCTGACGCATATCCGTCTGTGCAAGGTATACACCCAGAACAATCATGGCAACCGGAGTATTCATCGCCCCGACATATGAAACAGGAACAGTTATAAGTGCCGGTATATGTACCGGTATAAGAAATCCTGCTATTGCAATTACGAATCCTATAACTACCGGATTGGTAATTATCTTACGGGGTGATATGAATTTTCTGTTCCCCGTCATTATCACAAGTCCGTATGTCCATTGGAATATGTTAAGCAGTGCCACGAAAACCGCCACATAGAATACTGCCTCTGTTCCTAATGTTGCAGATACAAGCGGTATTCCCATAAATCCTGCATTACAGAAGGCTGCACTGAAATTCTCAACTCTTTTTCTCCTGCCGAATATAAGATATGAGACAATCATTGCTATAACCAGTGCTGCCAGTGACAATCCAGCCATTATCGCAAGACCTTTAACCCTCTGCATCGAAAAATCTGCTGACAGATACGCACTGATTATCACACACGGAATTATAATTCTTACAAGTATGTTGGATAATTCCCTGCTTCCTGCATCTGTAACCAGCTTCTTTCTGTACAGAATATAACCGGTTATTATAAGCATAAACATTATTAAACATTGTTTTAACAGCACCAGTACAATTTCCATATGCCCGCCTTTCAAGTCATTATCTTACTGTAATCAAAATATTTTTAAATCCACATCCAGCTTTGCAAATGCTGATACTATTGTCTGTGTCATAACAACATCATTAAGATTGAATATCTCAACTGGTGAATGTGAATATCTTCTCGGACAAGCAAGTGTTACCGTTGCCATTCCTATTCCTGACAACATTGCTCCGACCGCATCTGTTGAATATCCTGCACCGTTAAATGCAACAGGCTGGACCTTTATATTCTCACTCTGTGCTATTGACTCTACTGCTTCCATGAGCTTTGGATGGGATGTATTATGCAGATGTGCTGCCGCAAGTGTCTGGCTCTGTATAAGAACAGGACCTTTTCCAAGTCCGACAGGCAGTTCGTTAATATCAACATCAGGAACATCACCGCATGGTATTGTATCAAGAAACATTCCATAATCAGGCTGGTAATAATTGGCTGGCGTGGCAATCGCTTTCACAGTAGATTCTTCAAGTATTGTAAATACTGCTGCCACCTCTCCTTTTATATCCTCTGGCTTTAAGTCAATCATTGTCTCAATGATAACTGCAAGCAAAACCCTGCAGTCTGCTGCCCTTGTTACCACATAATCAGGATTCTGCGGCATTCTTGTACATGGGCTTTCTGGTACTATTGAAGCCCCGACATATACGCCCAGTGCTTCTGCTTCTTTCTTATCTGAAACACATAGATCAAGGTATGATTCTGTGACTGTCTGCGCTTTCTTCTTCTGTTCCTCAGTAAGAAGATGTGCAGCCCTTACTCCTACAACTCCGCTCACTGTTCCTTTTCTGCCCTTTATAAGCATCTTTCGTCCCGGAAGGCATGCAGTTGTCGGACTTCCTATTGCATCAAAATAAGCGAATCCGTTATCATCTATTCTTTTTACGCGGTATCCAACCTCGTCCATATGTCCTGTAAGAATCTTTTTCTGTCCGGGTGTACTTCCCTTCTTTATGGCAATAACTGTGCCGTTGTTTAAGACCTTCATCTCGTCAACATATGGCTTTAATGCATCATGCACATAATGTGCAACATCCCATTCATCTCCACTGACTCCTATTATCGAAGTAAGTTCACTGATTCTGTTGTAAAGTCTTTCTTTCATATCCATTATTCATCAACTCCCTGCATAGCCTCATAACCTAACTCACCTGTCCTGATTCGAAGTACATTCTTAACATCATATACAAATATCTTGCCATCACCTATATGACCTGTATAAAGCACCTTCTTGGCTGTATTGACAACCTTTTCAACAGGTACCTTGGCAATTACAATCTCGACCTTAATCTTAGGTCTTAATGAAGCTGTAATCTCAGAACCTCTGTAATATTCACTGACACCCTTCTGCATACCAAATCCAGCAACCTGTGTAACTGTCATACCAGTTACGCCAATGTCATTCATTGCCTTCTTAAGAGCTTCAAAACGCTGTGGTTTCGTGATTATCTCAACCTTAGTTATAGTGCTTTCTGCAGCAGGAAGCTTTTCGATATCTTCTGATATTCCTTCTGGTACTGTCTCGTCTCCTCCAATATTCTCCGGATTAAATCCTGTAAATGCTGAAACTGTCATGAAATCAGGATATGCATTGGAAAGTCCGTGTTCACTTATGTCAAGTCCTGCCTGTTCTTCCTCTGCTGATACTCTTATTCCGATTGTACATTTCAATATATACATAACTATTGCTGATGCACATGTACCAAATATTGCAACTGCAACAACTCCAATTATCTGGATTCCAAGCTGTTCTGGTCCTTTACCATAGAAAAGACCTGTGCTTGTGGAGAACAGTCCCACCATAATTGTTCCATATGCACCACATACAGCATGAGCGCTTACAGCCCCGACTGGGTCATCAACTTTAAGCACATTGTCTACTAATTCTATTGATAATACGACAATTACACCTGCCAACAGGCCAATTATAATTGCACCCGTATTAGATACCTGGTCACAGCCTGCTGTTATTGAAACAAGTCCGCCAAGCACACCATTGATAGTTGTTGAAATATCTGATTTACCATATCTGAACTTAGAGAACAACATTGCAGCAACTCCTGCACATGAAGCTGACAGGCTTGTATTAATAAATATATCAGCAGCTACATTTGCTGTATCAGAATCTGCAATATTGACTGTTGAACAGCCGTTAAAGCCAAACCAGCCTATCCACAAAAGAAATATTCCAAGTGTTCCTAATGTAATGCTGTGTCCCTGTATAGGAACCGGCTTACCATTCTTATCATATTTGCCGATTCGTGGTCCTAATATTGCTGCTGCAACAAGACCTATAATTCCGCCTAACATATGAACTGCTGTTGAACCTGAGAAATCGTGGAAGCCAAGACTCGCTAACCAGCCTCCACCCCATATCCAGTGTCCGGATACAGGATATATAAATGCTGTTACAACGGCACTTAATATACAATAAGCAGCAAACTTAACACGCCCTGCAAGGATTCCTGAGCATATCGTTGCCGCAGTACATGCAAACATCATCTGAAATACTATGTATGCCTTAAGTGGAACTCCCTGTGGCAGGATACTGCTGTAATCACCGGAATGAATTATATCTATTGCACCAATTATTCCATTGCCTTTAGCAAACATCAGCCCGAATCCGATTACAAAGAATACAACTGAACCAATACAGAAATCCATAAGATTCTTCATCATAATATTTCCGGCATTCTTGGCTCTTGTAAAACCTGTTTCGAGCATTGCAAAGCCTGCCTGCATAATGAATATCAATACTGTTCCTAAAAGAATCCATATTATATTAACTGATACCATATGTTTTCCTCCTTATTTCTCATCAAACAGGAAACATGCAACGAAATGTCCGGGAGTTTCTTCCCGAAGTGTAGGGCATGCATCACTGCAGTATGACTTTGCATATTTACAACGGTTCTTGAAAGGACAGCCTGGAGGAGGATCTAACGGAGATGGAAGGTCTCCCTCAAGCATTATCTGATGCTTTTCAATATGTGGGTCTGCCTCAGGAACTGCTGATAAAAGTGCCTGTGTATATGGATGGAGTGCATTGGAAAATAATTCTTCTGTAGTCGCCAGCTCTACAATATGACCAAGATACATAACAGCTATTCTGTCAGATATGTATCTTACAACGCTCATATTATGTGATATGAATACATATGTAATATCCATTGATTTCTTAAGATCTGATAACAGATTAAGAATCTGCGACTGTATTGACACATCAAGTGCCGATACCGGTTCATCACATACAACTATCTTGGATTCAAGAATAAGTGCTCTCGCAATTCCAACTCTCTGTCTCTGGCCGCCTGAGAATTCGTGTGGATATCTGTAGTACTGGTCTGCTCTTAAGCCTACTCTTTCAAGCATTTCCATTGCCCTTCTCATGCGCTCTTCCTTGTTGTTACACATATGATGAATGACCATTGGCTCTTCTATTATGCTTCCTATGGTTTTTCTTGGATTGAGTGATGTATAAGGGTCCTGGAATATCATCTGCATTTCCTTTGCAAGCTGCTTTTTCTCTCTGCCCTTTAACTTTGCAATATCCTGTCCTTTGTATATAATCTGACCATCAGTAGGGTCTTCAAGTCTTATAAGGCATCTTCCTGTTGTACTCTTTCCACAGCCTGATTCCCCGACTATCGCAAGTGTCTCATTCTTATACAGCTTAAATGAAATATCATCTACAGCCTTTACTGCTTTGGGATTCTTCTTTAATGAACTCTGGACTGGAAAATATTTCTTAAGACCTTTAACCTCTAAAACTACTTTCTTATCTTCCATTAATCATCCACCTCTTCCCTTAAGTCACTTGCAAAATGGCATCTGACCTTTTGTGTTTTATTAACAGTAACAAGCTCTGGATCTGAATTCTTACATATCTCTGCAGCATATGGACATCTTCCACAGAATCTGCAGCCACTTCCCACTTCATTAAGTGCGGGAACTGTTCCCTTTATGATATACAATTCTTCACCCTTCTTGGTTTCAAGTGTAGGAATAGACTTTAATAAGCCTTTTGTATATGGATGAAGCGGTCTGTAAAATATATCATCAACCGAACCTTCCTCAACTATATGTCCAAGATACATAACTATAACTCTGTGGCATGTCTGTGCTACTACTCCAAGGTCATGTGTTATAAGCATGATTCCCATGTTATGTTTCTTATTAAGATCTACTATAAGATTCATTATCTGCGCCTGAATTGTAACATCAAGTGCTGTAGTAGGTTCATCTGCTATAAGTAATCTTGGTGTACAGGCAAGTGCCATTGCAATCATTGCTCTCTGTCTCATACCACCTGACATCTCATGAGGATAATTATCTACTCTTGTCTCAGGAGCAGGTATTCCAACCTGTTTTAAAAGTTCTACTGCCCTTGCCTTAGCCTCTCTTTTATTCATTCCCTGATGCTTCTTAAGAGCCTCTGTAATCTGTTGTCCTACTGTGAATAACGGATTAAGTGCACTGAGTGAATCCTGAAAAATCATTGCAATCTTATTGCCTCGTATCTTTTCCATCTCTTTTTCTGATTTGGTTAAGATATCTTCCCCGTCAAACATTATGTGGCCTTCATAATGTGCCAGCTTCTTCTCATCATACAAACGCATTATTGACTGTGAAGTAACGGATTTTCCACATCCTGATTCACCTACAATGCCAAGGATTTCTCCTTCATGAACCTGAAAACTTACTCCATCTACAGCTGTAATATTTCCTCTCATAGTGTGAAAGGTTGTCTTTAAATTCTGTAAATCTAATATTGTCTGTTGTTCTTTACTCATATATGACACCTCTCTTCCTAATTAGCTGTCGGGTCTAACACATCTCTGATACCATCACCAAACATATTCACACCAAGTACAAGAAGCACCATTACTATACATGGAAGAATAGTAAGTGATGGTCTTATAAGCATGAACTGCTTAGCATCATTGATTATGTTACCAAGTGTAGGCACAACTGATGGAACACCAACGCCTAAGTAGCTTAAAGATGCCTCTATAATTATTACTGATGCAAATGTATATGTTGTCTGTACTATTACCGGCGACAGTGAATTAGGCATGATATGCTTGAAAAGTATTCTTGTCCATCCTGCTCCCTGTGCCTTAATCGCATCAATATATGTCTGTCTCTTAACGGAGATAACTGAACTTCTGGCAATTCTTGCAACCATTGGTGTATATACAATTGCAAGTGCTATAACAACATTTTTCATTGAAGTGCCAAATGCTGCCATAAGAGCAAGTGCCATAAGCATTGATGGTATTGCCATCATACTTTCGCATATTCTCATTATTATGTTATCAAGGAATTTGAAATATCCTGCCAGCAAGCCAAGTATCATTCCTAACACCATCGCTATTGCACTTGTAATAATTCCTATTACGAAAGACATTTTTATACCATATGTACATCTTGCAAATACATCTCTTCCGAGTGTATCTGTACCAAACCAGTGACTGGCATCCGGTGCCTGCAGCTTTCCCGCCGGATTCATCTCATATGGGTCAAGATGCATGACAAGTGGTAATACAATTGCTCCAATAAGAAGAATCAGAAGTATTCCGGCCCCAACCACTGCAAGCTTGTTCTTCATGAATTTCTTAAACTGCAGCTTTCTGTATTCTCTAAGTCCGCTTTTATTAACTGCGAGCTTTTTCTCTTTATTCTCTGCCATATAAAAGCCTCCTTACTTTGATGTTCTGATTCTTGGGTCAACTGCACTGTATGCAAGGTCAAGAATTACATTTATAAGACAATACATAAGACTTATTACAAGGACTACACCCTGTATCTCAGGATAATCTCTCTTGCTTATGCTTGATATAAGAAGCTGACCGACTCCTGGGATTGCAAATATTGTCTCAGTAACAGCCACATTTGCAATAATCTCACCAAATGACTGTCCGACTACTGTAATTATTGTGTTAAGGGAATTCTTAAGTGCATGCTTAAATGTTATGACTCCTTTACTTAATCCCTTAGCCTTAGCTGTCTTTACATAATCACTGCTCATCACTTCAACCATTGATGAACGTGTCATTCTCGCTATAAGTGCACCCTGGCGGCATGCCAGAGATATTGCTGGAAGCAGCAGATATTCTATGTGCATGCCAAAACCAAACTGCATTGAACGATATCCTGATACCGGAAGTATCTTTAACATTCCACCGAAAACTATTGATAAAACCAGTGCCAGTACGAATGCCGGTATCGCAAGAAAGATATGTGATACAACACTTACCACGATATCAGGAAATCTGTTTCTGTACATTGCTGCAAGTATTCCCAGTGGAACTGCAAACACAAGTGCAAGCAGTTCCGCAAATACTGCCAGATTAATTGATACAGCAAAGCATGAAACTATTGACTGTACTACGCTTTCATTTCTGAAATATGAATCTCCAAGATCACCATGGAGACAGTCAAGTAGCCATGAACCATACTGCACTATTATCGGATCATTAAGCCCCATGCTCTCCCGTAACTCTGCCACTGCCTCTGGTGTGGCATTGGTGCCAAGAATTACGGAAGCCGGATCACCACTCATTGAATGTGTTATTCCAAACAATACTATCGAAAGAATGAATAATGTGATAATCACGGAGCCTAACTTTTTTAAGATATATTTTACCATTCTGTATCCTCCTGTTTTACCCTTATAAACCGAACAGAATAATAACTTTACTATTGTTAGTTCTTAGAGCATCCAAAGATTGAATATTCATTAGTTACCTGGAATCCTGTAAGATTATCTGAATAACCGAGGAATGTGTTAACATCCCAGAGCTTATATGCCAATGCGTTATCATCAACCCACTTTGCACATTCAGCCCATGCTGCCTTAGCTGATGAATCATCACTTGCTGAGCTTATCTTCTTCATGTAATCACTCATCTCTGTACCAAGTGTTCCCGTAATATGAATGTTACTTATTGGATTAAGTGTTAATGGTGTTGGTACATTAGGCCATATCATATAGTAAATATCCCAGTCTGCCTTAGGATCTCCAGACTGTACCATTGAAAGAAGTGATGCCCAGTCATATACATCAACTCTTGTCTTAAGTCCTATACTTTCAAGCTGCTTCTGAAGAACAAGTGTTATATCGTAATAAGCCGGATAAGCCTGTGTTGTTGCAAGCACTATCTCCTTACCATCGTATCCTGATTCTTCTACAAGCTTCTTGGCTGCTGCTGTATCAGCATAGTTATTCTTAGTTTCTGTATAGAATGATGTTACAGATGCCATAAGTGAGCCATCTATTGTATAGAAAGATGAATCTGAGCTGTTAGCTGCACCCATATCTGATACATTTGCAACCATCTTGATTGCCTGTCTTACTTTAGTATTAAGTAATGGAGAATCACCTCCATCAAGTACATTAAAGTCGAGTGCTGCAATTGCTCTCTTAAAGCCCTTAACGCTTGTTCCACTGTATGAATCTACGACTGAACGATATTCTCCTGAAACATTTTCAATAATATCGTACTGACCAGACTGAAGTCCTGAAACTCTTGTTGTTATATCAGGAACTGTATAGAAGTAAACATCTTCGAAATTAAATTCCTTATCTCCAGCCCATGATGACTGTGTATATCCCGGTCCCTTATAATCTTCATTCTTTACAAGGTGATAATATGAATTAGGCACATATGACTCGAATTTACATGCACCGGTTCCTACATATTCCTGTAAATATGAATCTGGATATTTCTCACATAATTCCTTGGTTGTAATTATCGGGAACTGTGTTGGTGAAGCAAGCATCTGTGGAAGTGAGCTGTTAGCTTCTGCAAGTTCAATCTTAAATGTGTAATCACCAGTTTCCTCAAATTTTTCACCTGCTGTTGTAAGCTTTGCTGCAACTGCCTTATTGTTCTTTAACCATCTGTTAAGTGAAGCAACTGCATCTTCTGCTTTCAGTTCCTTGCCATTATGGAACTTAACACCTTCTCTTAATGTGAATTCCCATAACTTGTTATCCGATGTGTTGTATGCTGATAACAGCTGCATCTGAGGTGTAAATGTTTCATCACACTCAAATATTCCTTCAAACACACAGTTAGCAACATGTCTTGATGCTGTTGCCGCATTGATATGTGTATCAAGTGAAGGTGCTTCTACGTCGACTGCTACATTTAATGTTTTACTGCTTCCTGCTGCTGAACCTCCTGCGCCACATCCTGTAAATACACTGCCTGTCACAAGAAGACATAAGGCACTGACTACTGCCAGTAATTTCTTTCTCTTCCTCATATGCGTTCCTCCCTTATTAACATTTTTAAAAGAAAATAAAAAAACACAGACAACGGTAATCCGAAATGGCGCCGTTGCCTGTGATAATTAGTTTATTTTCTTGTTCTCTTGACAGTCGTTATAATACACCCTATATTATCTAAAAATCTAATACCAAATTAATTATGAATTAATAACCAGCGGGTTATATATGTTAATTTACTACAAAAAGAGGAGCTGATAACGTATGGAATTATTGCAAATGTATTATTTTATGGAAGTGGCGAAGACCGAACACATGACAAAAGCCGCTAAAAATCTGCACATATCCCAGCCTGCAATCAGTAAAACTATACATGAAATTGAAACTGAGCTTGGGGTTCCTCTTTTTGACCGTGTTGGAAGAATGATTATACTTAATGATTATGGAAAGATTATGCTTAAGCATACAGAAGAAGTGTTTAATTCTATAACAGCCGCCCGTACTGAAATCTCCGCAGCTTCTAAAGTTAATGATATGACCGTTACAATTGCTGCCCGCGTGGCGTCCTCACACATAGGCGAAATTATCCGCCAGTTTAAGCAGATTCATCCTGATGTATCAATTAAGGTTGTACAGATGGGTTTAAAGAAGGATTTTACTGAAGATATCGGACTATGTTCGTCATCTATCCGCATTAATAAAAAGACTTCCCATACACTCTTTAAGGAAGATATTGCCCTTGCTGTTCCTGTCAGTCATCCATTTGCAAAGCTTGATACAATTAATCTTATTGATGTCAAAGGTGAACCTATCATCGGTCTTGACAGCAGCCAGCTTAACCAGACTATGAAGAACGCATGTAGTAAGGCTGGATTCGACCTTACTTATGCAATTGAAAGCGACGACCCATCAACTGTCCGAAAGTTTATTAAGATGGGGCTTGGCCTTGCTTTCGTTCCTGTCATAACATGGCATAAAATAAGCCAGCTTTCGGATATCAGGCTCATTAAGATTGATAATCCTGCATGCTACAGGTATGTCAATCTCAAATGGAATCCTGATACCATCGAAAAGCCGGCTGTTTCAGCGTTCCGCGATTTTATTGAAATGTATAAATTCTATTAAACTGGCAGATTCTTCATACTCTCAAGACTTATAACAAGTGTTGATGTATTATGAAGAAGTGCTGATGTTGTAGGCTGTATAACGCCTGTTACACCAAGTGCGATAAGTGCGGAATTAAATCCGACAATCACACGGTAATTTCTGTTAATCTTCTTAATAAGACTGTCACTTAATTTCTTAAGCATAAGTATCTGGTTAAGGTCATCTGCGCCGACAGTAATATCTGCAATCTCTCTTGCAATCTCAGCACCATCACTTATGGCAATACCTACATCTGCTGCTGAAAGCGCTGGTGAATCATTGATTCCATCACCAATCATAATTACCTTACGTCCGGCTGCACGCTCTTTCTCTACGAACTTAGCCTTGTCCTCAGGAAGAACCTCTGAATAATATTCAGTAACTCCAACCTTCTTGGCAATAGACGCAGCTGTTCTTTCACTGTCTCCAGTCATCATTACAACCTTAGATATTCCAGCCTTCTTAAGTCCTTCAATAACCGCTGGTGCTTCTTCTCTTAACGGATCAATTACACATATAACTGCTGCAAGCTGACCGTTAATTGCCATATAAAGATGTGAGCAGTCATCTGGAAGACTGTCGAATAAATCCTGCTTTCCTGCTGGAATTACACATGATTCATCTTCAAATACAAAGTGATGGCTTCCTATAATAACCTTACTTGCATTGATAAATGTTGATATACCATGTGCAACAATATATTCAACCTTAGAATGCATCTCTTCATGCATAAGGTTTCTCCTGCTTGCCTCATTAACAACAGCCTTAGCCATTGAATGTGGGAAATGCTCCTCAAGACACGCAGCAATTCTTAACAGCTCGTCTTCCGGCATTCCGTTAAATGAATATACTTTGCTTACTGTAGGCTTAGCCTTGGTAAGAGTACCAGTCTTATCAAATACAATAGTATCTGCTTCAGCAATTGCCTCTAAGAACTTACCACCCTTGACAGTTGCGCTCGCCTGACTTGCCTGTCTTATTGCTGCAAGTACTGTTATAGGCATAGCAAGCTTTAATGCACATGAGAAGTCAACCATAAGTATTGACAATGCCTTAGTAGTATTGCGTGTTAACAGATATGTAAGCGCTGTTCCACCAAGTGAATATGGCACAAGCTTATCTGCAAGATGCTCTGCTTTTGATTCAAGACCTGACTTCAACTTCTCAGATTCTTCAATCATCTTAACAATCTTGTCATATTTGCTTGAACCTCCGGCACGCTTAACCTTGAATACTATCTCGCCCTCTTCTACTACAGTTCCTGCGAATACAGTAGTTCCTTCTCCTCTTCTTACAGGCTCAGATTCACCTGTAAGTGAAGCCTGGTTAACCATTGCCTCACCGCTGATAACAGTTCCGTCAAATGGGATTACATTGCCCATTCTGATTATAACGTTATCTCCGTCCTTAACATCCTTTACAGATACCTGTACTTCTGCGTCAAAGGTCTTTAACCACACCTTATTAACGTTAAGTGACATAGTTCTTGCAAGGTCGTCGACTGACTTCTTGTGTGTCCAGTCCTCGATTATCTCACCGATTCCAAGCAGGAACATTACTGAACCAGCTGTATTAAAGTCTCTTCTTAAGATAGAAACTCCAATTGCAGTTGCATCAAGAACAGGAACTTCAAGCTTTCTGTCAAGCAGTGTCCTGATTCCTTTATAGATGTACTTCATTGAAGATACCGTTGTTAATACCGCACATACTGATGCCGGAATAAACAGCTTCTTAGTCATTCTCCATAATACCTGATCCGCTAACTTCTCAGTATAATGGGAATTGATTGCTCTTCCTGATGTTGCAAGTACATCTTCCGGAACCTCTACATTGCTGTATCTGAACTTGGCAATAGCTTCAATCACGGTCTTTCTTGAGCATCTGTACTCAACAACTGCATCAGCAGTTCTCTCATACACCTTGGCATTCGTAACGCCCTGCAGATTCTTAAGATAATACAAAAGGATATCTGCCTGTGTAAAAGTCATGCTCGAAGCATCCATGTGAACACGGATTCTTCCGGGCACATCATGCTTTATTGTAAATTTCATACTCTATTACGCTTCCTCATCTTCATCTACTGAATCAAGTACAACTTCTTCTGTGTTATACTTTGTCTCATTGATTGTCTTAGCATCAGCATATATATCTTCGCAATTTTCCTGAACAGTTGTAGCTGTCTTCATTATGCATGATTTAGCTCTTAAAACTGCTGCTGTGCAGTTAGTATAAAGCTTCTTAGCATCCTTGCTTGTAAGAATCTTGATTCCTGCTGTTCCGAATAATACACCTGCTGCAAAAAGTCCTGGTTTCTTTAAGTTATTAATCTTCATAATTAGCTCCTCTCTGTCCGTATTGGACAATAAATGTTTTCTTAGGTTTAGCGGTTATTATATTACATATTATACAACATTTCCACACAAAATTTCCAGTTGATAAATTTTCTCAACACACAAAAAAGGAGAGATGAATTATTTCATCTCCCCTTATATAAGCAAATATTATTTAACTGTTACGGCCTTTTTCTTGCCAACCACACTTGTTATCTTCTGATCTTTAATGTAGCCGCAGGCTTCAAGACCTGATTCAATTATTTTACTCCATTTGCTTGCTGATAAATTAATTGACGAATCATCGTTTAATCTTACAGTATAACCGCCATTATCGTCCTCATCACAAGTTATCTTGTACATATTCTTACGGTTAATTGCACCGATTTCTTCAAGTGTATTAACCATTCTATATACAGTTGCAGCTCCGATCTTAGGATCTTTCTTTACTGCCTTGTAATAAATCTCTTTACAGCTTGAGCAGTCCTCTTCAAGGATTACATCGAGAAGCATAAGCCTCTGTTTAGTTATCCTGCAACCCTGCTGCTTGAGACGAGAAATAATAATGTCTTTGTCTTTATCAGGATTCTTGACCACCCGTTACCTCCTTATTAATGGCAGTGACCTTTGCATTTGCCGCAGTCTCCACCACATGTGAACGATTTACCGCTTTTCTTGTCGTGTACCATACTGCGTACAATAAGCGCAACTATAATCACTAATATAACTCCTACTATAATTGTTCCCAGCATAATTACACCTCCGATAATATATCACTTAATTAATTATTATTTTGCTGCATTCATAAGCTTCTTAGAATCAACCTTTAATGTCTTGCTTTCCTTATATGGTCTGAATAACAGATAAATGAAACCAACAACGATAAGGATTGCGATTACTGTGAATACGTTAAATGCTGTGTCGCCAGTAATAAGACCAACAATCTGGTTAATTACAAGACCTACAAGGTAAGCATATCCACACTGATATCCGATTGCAATCCAGAACCACTTAGTGTTGTTCATCTCTCTCTTAATAGCACCCATAGCTGCAAAGCAAGGAGCGCAGAGAAGGTTGAATGCAAGGAATGCATATCCGCTTACTACTGTAAATGTAGCTGCCATGTTAGCATATACTGTTCCCTCACCTGCTGAGTAAAGGATACCCATTGTACCAACGATATTCTCCTTAGCAACAAGACCAGTAATAGAAGCAACAGTTGCCTGCCAGTTACCGAATCCTAAAGGAGCGAATATCCAAGCGATTGCCTTACCAACTCTACCAAGGATAGAGAAGTCAATCTGATCATCTGCAAGCATCTGGAATGAACCATCAACAAATCCGAAGTATGTTGTGAACCAGATAATGATTGTTGAAAGTGTGATGATTGTTCCGGCCTTCTTGATGAATGACCATCCACGCTCCCACATGCTTCTTAATACTGTACCAACTGTTGGAAGATGGTATGCTGGAAGCTCCATAACGAATGGTGCTGGATCTCCAACGAATAACTTTGTCTTCTTTAAGATGATACCTGAGCAGATAATTGAGAATATTCCAAGGAAGTATGCTGATGGAGCAACCCAAGGAGCTCCGTCGAAGATAGCACCAGCAACCATTGCGATGAATGGAAGCTTAGCTCCACAAGGAATAAATGTTGTTGTCATAATTGTCATCTTACGGTCTCTGTCGTTCTCGATTGTACGTGAAGCCATGATACCCGGAACACCACAACCTGAACCGATAAGCATTGGAATGAATGACTTACCTGAAAGACCGAACTTACGGAAAATTCTATCCATGATAAATGCTATACGAGCCATATATCCGCAAGACTCAAGGAATGCAAGGAATATGAATAATACGAGCATCTGTGGAACGAAACCAAGTACTGCACCAACACCGGCTACAATACCATCAAGGATAAGACCCTTTAACCAGTCTACACAACCGATTGCATCAAGTCCTGACTCAAGAAGTACTGGGATACCAGGAACCCATACACCATAATTAGCAGGATCTGGAGCTGCACCGTCATATTCGATACACTGCTCAATAGCATCCTTAACACCGGCTGCATCTGTTGTCTCTGTTGTTACACTAAGATTTTCCTCATCTTCTACATCATAATCTAATGTAAGATTAGCTGGAACTGTGTTTTCAAGTTTCTTTAATGCTGCTACTGCTGCTTCTGAATCATAATCATCAGCTTCTGTATCAATAGCATCTGCATACTCTTCACCCTTGTCACCAAGGCTGTCGATATATGCTGAGATGATTGCATCTGAATCGCCATACTCATCAGCTACTTCTTCATAAGCTGAAGTACCGATTCCGAAGAGATGCCATCCATCACCGAATACACCATCATTAGCCCAGTCTGTTGCCCATGTACCAACTGTTGTAACTGATACATAGTAAACAATGAACATAACTACTGCAAATATTGGAAGAGCTAAGAATCTGTTAGTAACTATTCTATCAATCTTATCTGATGTAGAAAGCTTCTTCTCAGACTTCTTTGCAAAACATCCATCAATAATTGAAGATATATATGTATATCTTTCATTAGTGATAATACTTTCTGTATCATCATCAAATTCTTTCTCAAGAGATGCTATCTCAGCTGAAACATCTGGAACATCCTTCATAAGGACTTTAATCTTATCATCCTTCTCAAGAAGCTTGATAGCGAAGAATCTCTTCTGCTCATCAACAATATCAAGACCAAGCTTATCTTCTACTGCAGATATAGCTGCCTCTACCTTGTCATCAAACTTGTGAGCGATTGTGTTAACCTTCTTGCTCTCTGCAAGCTTAACAGCCTTCTCTGCTGCTTCCTTAACACCAGTTCCCTTAAGAGCTGATATCTCAACAGCCTCACAACCAAGGTTCTTTCCTAACTTGGCAAGATCAACCTTATCTCCGTTCTTTTCCATGATATCAACCATGTTAACAGCCATGATAACTGGAATACCTAACTCTAAGATCTGAGTTGAAAGATAAAGGTTTCTTTCAATGTTAGTACCATCAACGATATTGATGATTGCATCAGGTCTTTCGTTAATAAGATAATTTCTTGCTACTACCTCCTCAAGAGTGTAAGGAGAAAGTGAATAAATACCTGGTAAATCCATGATAGTGACATCTTTATGTCCCTTTAATTTACCTTCCTTCTTCTCAACTGTAACGCCTGGCCAGTTACCAACAAACTGATTAGATCCGGTCAAAGCATTAAACAATGTTGTTTTACCGCAGTTTGGATTACCTGCTAATGCAATTTTAATTGACATTTGACTACCTCATTTCTTTTATATAAATGCTTATGCATTTACTAACAAACATTTGACAATTCTTACATTAATTAGATTCTGCTAACCCGTATGTAAAAAATAATCAGCCTACCTCGATCATTTCGGCATCGGCTTTACGAAGCGATAATTCATAGCCTCTTACTGTAACCTCTACAGGATCTCCCAAAGGTGCTACCTTTCTTACATAGACTTCAACTCCTTTAGTAATTCCCATATCCATAATTCTTCTTTTTACCGGACCATCACCATTTAACTTGGTAACTTTAACAGTCTGGCCTACAGATACATCTCTTAAAGTCATAGTTTATCTCCTTCTTATTTTAGTTTTATATAAGAGCTGACATATGCAGCTCTTTATACCATAATTTTATTGGCCATATCTTTTCCTATGGCAACTCTTGATTCTTTAATGTTAACTATAACATTACCGCCTACCTTGGAAACAACTGTTACAACTGCTCCCGGTACGAATCCGAGGTTTTCAAGAAAACGTCTTATCTCTTCCTTTCCACCAATTCGCTGGATTGTGTATGGAGTTCCTTCATCAATCATAGTTAATGGCATAAGCTCATCTCCTCTTTTTTAGCATATTGATAATGTTTTTCATTACCACCGCAGGTTAGTTTACCCTAATAGCCATTAGATGTCAACAACTTTTGTTCCATTTTTCGAATATTTTTTAGCACATAAAAACCCCTGATTGTTACAACCAACCAGGGGCAATGTGTGCAATCTTTTCAATATATTACAGGCAAAAATTAATTATGCTAATGCTGCCCCAAGTTTTTTGCAGTTTTCAACAGCTTCATCATCTGGTGCTTCCTGACATATTACACTGTCTGTTGCAAGAACAGCGCCTGCAGCCTTGCTTCTTTCATCCCAGTCAGCCATCCATTCGCCACTTCCCCAGCCATATGAACCGAAAAGAGCAATCTTCTTACCACTAAGGCTTCCTTCTACCTCTGTGAACATAGGCTCGAACTCAGACTCTTCAAGATTTTCTGCTCCCATCGCAGGGCATCCGAATGCTATTCCATCATATTCAGCAACCTTTCCTGAATTAAAATCAGATGCTGTAAGTACATCAACTTCTGCTCCGGCTCCCTTAGCGCCCTCTGCTACTGCGTTAGCCATTGCCTCTGTATTACCTGTTCCGCTCCAATAAACTACTGCTACTTTACTCATTATACAATCTCTCCTTTTTCACTTTTTATATGCTTAAACCGTTAATGCAGATATGCTTCTGCCGCGGTCAAAGACTCTTAAATAAACTTCTGTGCATTTTCTGTAACGTGCAAACATCTTCTGGCTGAATGCCTCATCACAATACACCTTCCATACCCCACAACATTTGTAATTACAGCCCTTCTGTCTTATAAACTGGATTACATCTCCCACCGGATAACTTAAAAACAGTCCTATTTCATGTGGAAAGCATGCGCTCTCCTCCACTCTCTGTTTAAGATGTTTGATACTTGCTCCAACTTTATAATCTGTATATCCAAATGCTTTCAGCACATTCTGTACTGCCGGCTGTGAAAGATCCTTCTCTAATCTGTCTGGTCTGAATACATATAAAAGTGCACTTTTTTCATTTCTCTTTAAAAATGTTACATACACTCCTTTGTCATTGAGTTTTCTGTTAACACTTGCAAGCTCCTTCTTAAAATCAGATATATCATTATATCTGTAATTAAAAAGATTACCTGTCTTTAATCCGGCAAGCGTTGGTGAACACTCCTTTATAACTTCCCGTTCAATTCTTCCCAATACATCTGTACAGACCATTTTTATTTTCCTTCCATATTACACTTTGTTACTTCTTATTAGCATGCCTTGCTTTCGCCTAAATATGCCTCTAAAACACTTGTAAGCGATGCTGCACTGCTTGAATGTGTTCTTACAATATCAACATCATTCTTCTTAGCCTCTGTAACAGCTGATAAAACCATCTTATGAGAAACAGTATTGGTAAAAAGTATCATAAGGTCAGGACTTCCTATCTGTTTAGAAAATCCGCTTTTTTCTTTAACAAATACTTTAGCCTTACATCCGTGTTTCTTACATATCTGATGATACTGGCGTTCCATACATTCATTGCCACCAATAATAACTACACTCATATTCTCATCCTTTCATACAACTTACTTTTGTTAGCTTTATCTAACTCATATTTATAAAATAACGGGCACCCTAACTGGATACCCGTTACATCAGTTAGCCTTAACTAACTATTAAAATATCATCTTTGTATGTATCTGTCAATACATTTTTCAAAAATTATCTGTCAAATGGTGAATCATCATCATCGTGGTCAAAGTCATCAAAATCCGCATGTCCGTCTGAATGGTCATGACCGTCAATCATATTCTCTCTGTTGACAACTCTCTTGACATCTCTCTGCTTCTCTACAAGCTCTGACAGCAGCTCTTTAGTAGCCTTAGGTCTCTTGATATTCTTAATCTCAAAATCACCCATTGTCTTATCTCCAGAGCATACCTTAATAGTTCCTACTCCGACAAGTCTCTGCATGAATGAGCGTTCAAGCGAAATATCCATAATACGGTACAGTCTTACTTCATCGTCTTTGATGCTGAAAAAGCCTTTGCTTACAAAGAATCTGTCCTTAGACACACTGTATCTTGTGAATGACCATGGGAGTCCAAAGAAGAGAATTCTCTTCCTGTCCTTCCATAATATATCTGTGCTGACTTTATCTCTTGCCATAATCTGCCCCCTCTGATCCATTATATTCTATGCATTACTTGAAGTACTTAACACCTGATTCAAATATCTTGATATCCTGCTCTCCATAGATGTTAATAGCAACACTGTCGCCACGTCTTTCAGAATGAGCCATCTTACCGAAGCATCTTCCGTCTGGGCTTGTGATACCTTCAATTGCCATATATGAACCATTGATATTCCACTCTTCGTCCATAGATACATTACCATTAAGGTCACAGTACTGTGTAGCAACCTGTCCGTTAGCAAAGAGCTTATCAAGCCATTCCTTAGGAGCAACGAATCTTCCTTCACCGTGTGAAGCCGGGTTGCAGTATACTCCGCCAAGTTCAGCATTAGCAAGCCATGGGCTTAAGTTGCTGACAACCTTAGTGTATACCATCTTAGATATATGACGGTTAATTGTATTAAATGTAAGTGTAGGTGACTGTGCATCCTGTCCTGTAATCTTACCATTAGGTACAAGACCAAGCTTGATAAGTGCCTGGAATCCGTTACAGATACCAAGTGCAAGACCATCTCTCTCATTAAGGAGCTTCTCAACTGCTTCCTTCATCTTGGCATTACGGAATGCTGTAGCGAAGAATTTAGCAGAACCATCTGGTTCATCACCTGCTGAGAATCCACCTGGGAACATAATAATCTGTGCCTGGTTAATAGCCTTCTCAAATTCATCTACAGACTCTCTGATACTCTCAGCATCAAGGTTCTTGAATACCTTAACGATTGTATCAGCTCCAGCTCTCTCAAATGCCTTGGCACTATCGTACTCGCAGTTAGTTCCTGGGAATACCGGAATAAATACTGTTGGCTTGGCAACCTTATTCTTGCATACATGTACGCTTGGTGCTTCATATAACTTGCTCTCAACCGGTGTAGTTTCCTTAGAAGCCTTTGTTGGGAATACGCCCTCAAGAGTATCAGCCCATACGCTTAATGCTTCTTCTACATTAATTGAAACTTCCTTGTATGTGAACTTACCGTTATCCTTAACAGTACCAACCTTAGTGTAAGCTGTAGTAATCTCACCAAGCTTGTCTGCTGGAACTTCTGCAACGATGCATCCATAAGCTGGAGCGAAGAGGTCATCTTCCTTAACATCTGCGCTAATCTCAAATCCTAACTTATTACCAAACGCCATCTTGCTGAGTGCTGGTACAAGTCCGTTAGCATCAAGAACATATGCAGATACAATTGCCTTCTTCTGGATAAGTTCATGTATTGCACTGTAAAGTGCCTTAACCTGCTCGAAATCTGGAAGATCATACTGATCTCTCTTAATATCAAATCTAACTAATACGTCACCATCATTCTTAAGCTCAGGAGTAATAATATCTCCTTCCTTAGCTACATCAATAGCGAATGAGCAGAGTGTTGGTGGAACATCAATATGTTCAAATGTTCCTGACATACTGTCCTTACCACCAATTGATGGAAGTCCGAATCCCATCTGTGCTTCATATGCACCAAGAAGTGCAGCAAATGGCTGGCTCCATCTTTCTGGGTCTTCTGTCATTCTTCTGAAGTATTCCTGATATGTGAATCTGATCTTACTGAAATCACCACCGGCAGCAACAATCTTAGCTACAGAATCTGTTACAGCATAGATTGCTCCATGATATGGGCTCCATGATGAAAGATATGGATCAAATCCATAAGACATCATAGTTACTGTGTCACATTTGCCCTTGAGTACTGGAAGCTTTGCAACCATGCTCTGTGTTTCTGTAAGCTGATACTTACCACCATATGGCATATATACTGAACCGGCTCCGATAGAACCATCAAATCTCTCAACAAGTCCCTTCTGTGAGCATTCGTTAAGGTCTGCTAAAGTCTTTAACCACTTACCGCGTACATCTGTAACCTTAACTGGCTTAAGATAATCATCTTCCTGTGAAGGAATGTCAACTACAACCTTAGTCTCCTGATGAGCACCGTTAGTATCAAGAAATGCTCTTGAGATATTAACGATATCCTTTCCTCTCCAGTTAAGAACAAGTCTTGGCTCTTCTGTTACAACAGCTACCTCAACTGCCTCTAAGTTCTCCTCAGCAGCATACTGAAGGAATTCCTTAACATCCTTAGGATCAACTACAACAGCCATTCTCTCCTGAGACTCTGATATAGCAAGCTCTGTTCCATCAAGACCTTCATACTTCTTAGGAACTTTATCAAGGTCTACCTTAAGACCTGCTGCAAGCTCACCAATTGCAACTGATACACCGCCTGCACCAAAGTCATTACATTTCTTAATAAGCTTAGTAACTTCTGGTCTTCTGAAGAGTCTCTGCATCTTACGCTCTGTAGGAGCATTACCCTTCTGAACCTCTGCACCACAATCTTCAATAGACTTCTCTGTATGAACCTTAGATGAACCTGTAGCTCCGCCACAGCCATCACGTCCTGTTCTTCCACCAAGAAGGATAATGATATCTCCCGGATCAGAATTCTCTCTCTTAACTGCACTTCTTGGAGCAGCAGCTATAACTGCACCAATCTCCATTCTCTTGGCAACATAATCAGGATGATAGATTTCCTTAACATATCCTGTAGCAAGTCCAATCTGGTTACCGTATGAGCTGTATCCATGAGCTGCGCCTGTAACAAGCTTTCTCTGTGGAAGCTTTCCGTGAAGTGTCTCAGATACTGGAACTGTAGGATCTGCTGCACCTGTAATTCTCATTGCCTGATATACATATGTACGTCCTGACAATGGATCTCTTATAGCACCACCAAGACAGGTTGCTGCGCCACCGAATGGCTCAATCTCTGTTGGATGGTTATGTGTCTCATTCTTGAAGTTAACAAGCCACTCCTCTGTCTTTCCGTCAATCTCAACAGGAACAACAATTGAGCAGGCATTAATCTCATCAGATTCTTCCTGATCAGCTAACTTGCCCTCAGCCTTTAACTTCTTAGCACCCATAAGTGCAAGGTCCATAAGGCATACGAACTTGTCCTTACGGTCTTTATAAATCTCAGCTCTGTCTGAAAGATACTTGTTATATGTAGCTTCCATAGGAGTTCTGTAGAATCCGTCCTTAAACTTAACATCTGTAAGCTCTGTTGCAAATGTTGTATGACGGCAGTGATCTGACCAGTATGTATCAAGTACTCTGATTTCAGTCATTGAAGGATCACGCTTCTCAACATCAGCAAAATGCTCCTGAATGAACTTGAAATCCTTAAATGTCATGGCAAGTCCTAAAGAATCATATAATTCCTTTAACTTATCCTCTGGCATGTCCTTGAATCCATCAAAATAAATAACATCAGCAGGAGTCTTGAACTCAGTAACAAGAGTTTCTGGAATATCCTCTGCTGCCTGTCTTGAATCAACAGGGTTAATGCAGTGTTCCTTAATCTTGTTCTTCTCCTCCTCAGTAACAGTTCCTGTCAATACATAAGTTACAGCAGTCTTGATAACCGGAGTCTCATTCTCATTAAAGAACTTAACACACTGTTCTGCAGAATCAGCTCTCTGGTCGAACTGTCCTGGAAGATACTCTACAGAGAACACGAAATCATCCTTTCCTGCTGGAAATGTTCCCTCATAAACATCATCTACCGGTGGCTCAGAAAAAACAGTAGTAAGTGCTTTCTTATATGTTTCTTCTGAAAGATTCTCGATATCATAACGGATAAGAACTCTTACATCAGTAATAGTCTTAATTCCAAGATATCCGCCTATCTCTTCAAGTAATTCTTTCGCATTAACTGCAAATGGTTTCTTTTTCTCGACAAAAACTCTCTTAACGCCGCTCATATCTTC
>CAVBPJ010000027.1:0-34088 GCA_963597265.1 Evtepia sp.
CATATAGGAGGATTAATATACATGGATGAAATGTCATTTGAGTGGAGTGAACATGAGCATCATTCTCATCACTCGCATAATTCTAACAATACGCATCACCATCATTCGCATCATACAAAGAAACGTAAGCGAAAACGTATCATAATAGGTATTATAGTCGCTGTAGTTCTTATTCTTGGATTAGGCGGTGCATTTGGTGCTGTTACTGCTAAAAGAGAAATATCTGACATCAAACAACAGGCGGTAGTCCTTAAAGCAGACCTGAAAAATGTATTATCTGCCCTGAAAGCACAGGATGCTGATTCAACATTTGCAGCATGCGATGAGCTTGATATTGCTCTTGATAATATTAATGCCACATTAGACAAGCCTTTATGGAAAATGGTCTATAAAGTTCCTAAGTTCAAAGGTTATATAGACTCTGTAGAGAGACTTCTCTCCCTTGTAGATGAAGCTTCTAATGATATAGCCCGTCCGACAGCAGCTGTTTTTGAAGAATATCCTTTATCAGAATTAAAAGTTGATGATGGTTTTAACATTACTATTATTAATGCCTATCTTTCTCTTCTTGAGGATATTGAGCCTAAGATTGATGATATTGTATATTCAATGAATCAGGTTAACCTGCCAATGGGACTTAACAGCATGATATCTGATTACTCTGCACAGATTGCTTCCATGACTGGTTCATATGATAACCTTAAAGAGTTTCTTCCTTTATTCAAAACATTTATCGGAGATGGCTCAGACAGAACATATCTGCTTGCAGCACAGAATTCTTCTGAGATTCGTGCTTCCGGCGGCTTCCCTGGTTCAGTTGGAACCATAAGAATCCGTGATGGAATTCTGAAGATAGGTGAATTCAGCAGTGTATATAATGTTCTTGCAACTTATACACCTTCAGCGGCTGGTATAACAGATGACGAATTAGAGCTTTTTGGTTCATGGATGAATGGTCCAAGAGATGCATGTTTTGATCCTGATTTTGAAAGAGTTGCCTATATATGGGCGCTTGCTTATGAACAGAAGAATTCCGAACATGTTAACGGCGTTGTTTCTCTTACACCTGCAATTATCCAGAACATGCTTGGATACATCGGTAATGTGACACTTTCAGATGGAACAGAATTAACAAGTGATAATGCAACACAGGTTTTACAGTATGACCTTTATTACCGTTATCTTAACAATTATGCATCATCTTCTGCGGCTGATTACGTTGATGATTTGTTTGCAGAAACTGCCAGAGTAACCATGGCAAAACTTGTTTCTGAGTTTGATGTAAAAAAAGCCGGGGATTATTATAAAGTATTCTCCGATGGAGCTAAAGACCGCACTGTTATGATGTGGATGGAAGATGAATCCGAACAGGAACTTGTTAAAAATGCCGGATGTTCCGGTGGACTTAACGATGACCCTGAGAATCCTGAAACCGGAGTATACTTTAGTATCTCTGATCCATGCAAATTAGGATGGTTCCTTAATATAGACACACAGATAAGCGATCCTGTTGTTAACAGCAACGGTTCAAGCACTTATGAGGTATCTGCTACATATAGCAATACATTAACTGATGACGAAAGCAAATCTCTTGGAAGATATATTATCGGAAGTTATGGTGGTACAATTACCGGTTATATCCATATATTCGCTCCTGCTGGCGGTTCTATCTCAGATATAGAGATAAGCAATGGCGGTACTATGTATATGAGTAATTATCATAACCTTGAAGTTGCCTACAGATTTGGCAATTCAATTGCTCCTGGTTCAAGCATAACAGTAACTTATAAAGTTACTACCGCACCTGGTGTTACTAACCCACTTGGTGTTAATTCAACACCTACATTACAGAACTACAGATAGACACCATATAATTAATACTTCTTTATAAATAAATTGGCGGCTGATATGATTTTCATATCAGCCGCCATTATTATTTATTCAGTTTTCTTATCTTACAACTTTCTTCTTTGATGAAACAACCATCACAACTACTCCTGCTGAGATAATCATTGCTAATGCAAATGGTAATGCATGCATTGTATCTCCTGTCTGAGCAGAAGGTTCTTTAACTGTTGTATCTGTTCCTGTTGATGGTACATTTGCATCATCCTTATTATCAGGTGTTGAAGGTGTTGGTGTTGGATTAACATCCTCACTTCCTGATGAAAGCTTAGGAATAGCTGTTACATTAGTCTTCTCTGTACAACCTGCATGTAAGCAGTGCTGTGACTTAGAGCCTTCTTCTGTTGTAGTAGCTTCCTTATCTACTGTGAACTCATTGCTGAATTCATGTCCAAGAGCCTCGATTTCTCTTGTCTCTTCATGTCCGCATACTGTACATATTCCATGCTCTTCGCCCTTTTCTGTACAAGTTGCTTCCTTAGTTGTTGTCCACTCAAATACATGAGAAACAACCTCGCCAGCCTGTGGCTTAACGCTTATTGCTTCTTCACTTGTTGTATCAAGTCTTGCACCAACATTATCACTTAATACGCCACTCTTAATAACTAAAAGGTTATGCATATCAATTGTTCCGTCAGCATTTCTTGATGGTGTAATTGTTGTATCTACACTTTCGAACCACTCATCTGTAGCCTTCTGACCAAGATTATTGTATGATTCTGAACCATTATAAATGTAGTTATCATCTCCGTGCTGTGAGAATGGAATAAGGTCTGCCTTAGATGTTAAATCTGACTTAGACATAGATATAAGACCGCTAACTTTCCACTCCTTAAGCATAGAATCCATTGTATTAAGACCTACGCTGTATGAATCATCATTACCATTGTTGTATGCTGTACATCTTGTGATAGAGATATCTGGACAACTGTTACTTGTGATTCCCTTAGCATGGTTGCCATAAGCTACACAGTTAATAAGCTTATGTCCACCCTTAAGGTATCCACCACCTAACTTAAATCCATTACCTTCACCATAGTTATAACCTGCAGCAGTTACATCATCTGTTGTAAGCCATCCATTGTTGTATGCTACACAGTTCTCAATAGTAACTGAACCGATTGTACCAGATACTGACTTAGCGTAGAGATCCCAGCCATCATCAATATTGTTATGTGATATACAACCATAGAATCTGTTACCTTCACCACATGTTAACTTTGCTGCAAATCCATCAGCATCATTTCTTCCTGCATCGCAGTTATCAAATGATTCACAGTTCTTTACAAGGTTGCCTGTTGGCCATAACTTACCCTGAATTCCAGCATAATTATCAGAGCTTCCGCTTCTGCTTATCTGAACACCTGTGTTAGCTGAATGATTAACTGTACACATATCTATTGTATTATAGTTACCGCTTATCTGAATACCTACCCCTGAAGAATCCTTAACATATAAGCCATATACATGCCAGTAGCTTCCGATTACTGAAAGACCTACTCCAGATAATACTACGCCATCTGTTCCATCTGTTGAGATTGATTCTGAAACAAGATTAATTGGCTTATCTGCTGTTCCGCTTACACTTCTGTTAATTGTGATCCACTTGTCATATACACCATTCTTCATAAGAATTGTCTGTCCTGGCTGTGCATATGAAACTGCTGTATTAATATCTAATGGACTTTCCTCTGTTCCATCACCAGTTGCCTTACCATCTGGAGTTACAATAATTGTCTCCCCAGCTACACCATATACCTTACGATTAACAGTTGTTTCACTTGTTACTGTCTTAGTTGATGTAATATTAGCAGCTGCTGCTGGTTCAAATTCTGCCTTAATAGTATTGCTTCCTACATTAATTGCAACTGGAATTCTTACAACCTCATCAGCTGTTACTTCCTTAGTAACAACCTTACCGTCAGCGCTTCCTGTTACCTTTAAAGTACCTGCACAATTAGGAACTACTGTGTATTCATACTCATCTGCTCCACATGTGTTAGAAGAATATACTCTGATTGATGGTGTTACCTTATCTTCTACAGCCTCTGCTGTTGCAAGTCCCTTACTCTCTGATGTAGTAAACTTGATATCAGTAATCTTGGCACCAATCTTTCTTGCTACCATAACACCTACAACTACAGTTCCATCTTCCTGTACTGATGTGAAATCATTAGCTGTAAGCTTCTGTGTCTGTGTTCCATTCTCTGTTGTTGCAACTGCTTCATATCCATCGTCAGTCTTTCTTACTGTAAATGTATACTCAGCTCCAACCTTGAACATATCTGTTCCTGTTAACTGGTTAAACTTAACATTATTATTAACTCTGTCTACACCATCTTTGTTAGATGTATCTGCAGATGTATAACCTGTGATATAACGCATTGTTGGTGCATTATTCTTAGAGCTGTACATCATTGATGAGAAGTAATTGAAATACTTATGTACATAACTTGGTGCACCCCAGTTATTAACACCTAATGTATCTGCAACTACAACACCAAATCCTGTCTGGTTATCAGGTGTAAGAGATATATCTGTTACTGTAAATGTTGCAGTTAATTCAAAGTTCTCTTTCTCTGGATTAACCTTAGTATAGTAATATGAGAATCCATCTTCATCATCAGAAATCTTTCCTGATGCCTTAGCCTGAATTTCCATACTTCCTGTTGTATTAGTAATATCCTTTGCCTCAGTTGTAGCAACCTTCTGTGGTGCTGTATCACCATTAGCCATATCTACAACCTGTGTATCACCATCTGCATCTGTAATAGTTGCCTTAGTCTCCTGAGCAGAACCAACAGTTGATACATACCAGTTCTTCTGCGCATCTGCTGTTACTGTTAATTCCTTCTCTGAAGCTGTTGAATAATATCCATCAGCTCTGTTTGCAACAACGCTGAATTCATATGTACTTCCAACTGCTAAATCCTTTACTGTATAATCACCTTCTGTGATTCCATCAATCTTAACTGCTGTGCTGTCCTCTGCATCCTTAACCTTATATGTTAAAGTATAATCCTTGGCATCACTTATATTAACCCAGTCAAGATATACTTCTCCGTTACCCTTGTTCTCTGCCCATGTAATAGTTGGCATCTTAACACCGAGTACGAAATCCTTTACTTCATAAGCATCTGAAGCTTTATCAGCACAACCTAATCTCTGTGCTGTTGCAACAAATGTATAATCACCACTTTCATATGCTGTAAAGCTGACTGTTGCTGTTCCATCTGATTTCTTAATAACAGCTTCTCCAGCCTGTCCATCATTATGAAGCATTGTTACAACAATATCTTCAGCCCCGTTAAACTCATCCACAATTCCTTCAACAGTAACTGTAAAGCCATCTGAGCTTGCTTCTACTTTACTGATAACTGGCTTTGCTACTGATTCCCAGTCAACTACAGTCTTCTTATTTAACTGTGAGTAATATACTTTCCAGATCTGAGCTGTTGCTCCTCCAAGGTATGCATAATATGTCTTTCCTGCTTCTACCTTAACCTTAACTGTATTATATGAACTTGCACCTGAAGTATTCTTTACTTCTGCTGCCTTAGTTCCATCTTCTGCTACTACATAGAAAGTCTTTCCATTTCCTATCTTAGTATCAATTGCTAACTCACCATTAGCTGCTGCTGTATACATTACATAACATCCACCATTTGGTACTGTTCCTGCTGCTGTCTTTCCATCAGTCTGTGCTTTTGTAGATCCTGCTTTAGCATTATCTCCTACTGCACTGAATCCATCATCAAATGTCTTGTCATCTGTGGCATTATTGTTGCTCCATCCAGTACCACATAATGTTAAACCATTATTATATGTTGTTGAAGCTAATATGTCTGCTGCTGTCCACTCTGCTTCTGCAGGTGTGAAATATACCTGCCAGATCTGAGCTGTTGCTCCTCCAAGGTATGCATAATATGTCTTTCCTGCTTCTACCTTAACCTTAACTGTATTATATGAACTTGCACCTGAAGTATTCTTTACTTCTGCTGCCTTAGTTCCATCTTCTGCTACTACATAGAAAGTCTTTCCATTTCCTATCTTAGTATCAATTGCTAACTCACCATTAGCTGCTGCTGTATACATTACATAACATCCACCATTTGGTACTGTTCCTGCTGCTGTCTTTCCATCAGTCTGTGCTTTTGTAGATCCTGCTTTAGCATTATCTCCTATTGCGCTAAAGCCATCATCAAATGTCTTGTCATCTGTAGCATTATTATTAGCCCATCCTGAGCCACATAACACTAATCCTGAATCTCCTTCTTGTGCTGCAAGAATATCTGCTGCTGACCATGTCACAACAGAAGATTCTGTACTTGCTGTCGATGCTTTAGCAACAATGTTGTTAAATCCTGTAACTGGTACAATACTAACAACCATTAATGCTGCCATAAGAACCGACAAAGCCTTTCTGGTTCTTTTTCTCATGAGAAAAATACCTCCTTATATATTTTCATAAATCTGTATTTAGAGTAACACCGTACATAACAAATAGTCAATAACACTTTTAGTAAACTTCTTTTTAAAAGTTGCTTTAATTAAGTTTTATTTTAGTAACATTGCACAACATATATGAATATTTATGTTTTGGAGAACAACCAAAAAACTGAGGCCTGGAAATCCAGACCTCAGTCATATGTTTTATTAAATTATAGCTTTATTAAGCTCTCTTTCTCTTCTTCTCGAAAAGAACTACTGAACCTGCAAGTAATGCCATAAGCATAAGCATTGCATATACAGCTGTCATATTACCAGCGAAATCGCCTGTCTTAGGAAGAACCTCAAGCTTTGTCTCTGCAATATAACCATCTGTGAAGTAAGCTCTGAATGTATGCTCAGCTGCCTTTAAGCCCTTGATGTAAGAAGCCTTGAATGTAATAACTGTTGTATTACCATTAGCTACTACTGTGTACTTAGAAGCATCGAGAACTACATCATCAACCATAATGTAATCAAATGTAGATGCATCTGCATCAATTGTCCAAACGATATCTGTTGATGTTCCCTGAACAACTGCAACATCTGTTGTGTTACCCTTAACTACATCCTTACCTGTAATAGAAATTGTCTTACGACCCTTAATTCCTTCAGGAACAACGATGTTAGCTGATGGAGTACCAGTCATTCTAGCACCTGCATTAGCTGCTGCCTTGTCTGTAAGAACAAGGAGACCATTCATGTTGATTGTGTTATCAGCATTTCTTGTTACCTTATGTGATGCATATACATGTGTTGCATAATCCATTGTTGTATCAACTGATTCAAACCAGTCATCTGTTACAGTTGTAGCTGAGTTCTTAGCTGTTCCATTGTAATTCCAGAAGTAGTTAGTATCGTTATCAACCTTTGTCTTATCCTGTGTTCCAAGTAACTTGAAGTTCTCTACATTATCTTTCATATATGTTCTGTATGAAAGTACACCTGTTGCTGAGAAATCAGTATTCTTAGCTGTGTTAGTGTAAAGAGCAATGTTATATGCCTCATTGTTGAATGTTGTACAGTTAATTACATTGATATCTGGGCAAGAGTTAGAATCAATACCCTTAGCCTTGTTATCAAATGCTACACAGTTCTCAAGAACATGCTTGCCTGACATACTGTCACCACCAAGCTTGAATCCATTACCGTTACCAGCATCTGTACCATCTTCAAGGTAACCATTAGCATATGCTACTGAGTTCTTAATTGTTACTACACCGATTGAACCTGACTGAACCTTAGCGAAAAGATCCCATCCATCATCAGCGTTGTTGTATGAAATACAACCATCAAATACGTTACCATCACCAACTGTTAACTTAGCTGCGAATCCATCAGCATCTTCATAACCTGCATCAGCGTTACCGTATGATGTACAGTTAAGAATTAAGTTATATGCTGGCCACATATCATATTCATCTGTTGTAAGATATCTGCTAATCTGAAGACCTGTATTACCATTGTGGTAAGCCATTACATTATCCATTGTGTTGTACTTACCAGAAAGCTGGATACCCTTCTGTGCATTAGCTGAATGAGTTACATCAAATCCCTGGAAGTACCAGTAATCACCAGCAAGTACCATACCTGCACATAATCCCTGGAAATCAAATACTGGTCTTGAAGTAGCTTCTGGATCAGCAACCATCTGAATTGGCTTATCTGCTGTACCATCTACTCCTCTTTCTACCTTAATAGTTCTGTCAAGGTAATATGTACCTTCCATAACTACGATAGTCTGTCCTGGCTGTACATACTTAACAGCATCATAGATGCTCATTGGGTCTTCCTTAATACCAACACCGTACTTACCTGGTGCAACATAGATTGACTGACCTTCAACACCATATGTTCTGTATGTAACTGTAAATGTGCCTTCAATTGGCTCATATGATGACATAACCATATCCTTCTCAGGAATATAGCTTGCATCTGGTGTAAATACATATCTGAATGTATTCTTACCTACGTTAAGTTTTGTTGTTGCTGGCTTAACAACTGTGTTAGCTGCAACAGCGATATCTGTAGCGATTGCATTATCTTCGCTATCCCAGATAGAAAGAGTACCATCACAGTTAGCTGTGAATCTGAACTCATAATCGCTTGTACCTGTTGAAGTCTTAGAATTAAATGCTGCATTTGTTACTAATTCTTCAATTGGCTTCTCTTCTGCTGGAGCATCATCAGATGGATTAATTGTTGTAAATGTTACATCTGAGAATGTTGCCTGTGCATATCTACTTGTGAAGAAACCTACATATACATTATCCTTATCAATCTGTGATAATGTTTCTGTATCATAATACTTCTTAGTTGTTGAGTATGTTCCATCTACTGACTCATAAGATACAAAGTATCCTGTGTTGTTCTTCTGAATTGTAAGATACATCTCAGTAATTGGATTCTCAATTGTTCCATCAACAGCCTTTGTTGAATTACCAATAAGGTTAGCGCTCTGAGCATATCTCTGCTCAAGTGGATACATAGTACTTGAGAAGTTATCAACGATTGTCTGTGTATCGTTAGCTTCAATTGCTGCTAAGTTATCTTTAGTAATACCCTTCTTCTCCTGAGAAGCAATACCAATCTTATGAGAAATCTTAAGTGCTGTTGTATCGTTTGTTACTTTGCCTTCCTCTTCATTCCAGTAATATTCTGACTTAGAAACTACTGCCATGTAAGAGTTGTTCCAGCCTGAACCACCAAGCTGATCTGCAGCCATAAGACCGAAGCCTTCCTGACCATTAGAGAAGTACCACTGATCTACTGTAACCTTAGCTCTTAAAGTAAAGTTAAGTGATGTAGGTACTGCTGTATAATAGAAGTTAAGTCCATCGAATGATGCTGGAACTAACTTTCCGTTATTACTGCTTCCTGTAAACTGACCATTAGTAAGCTTACCTGATCTTAATGTAACAGAACCTGTTTCATTAAGATTTCCTTCGTATGCTGCGTTAGATGCGCTTGCACCGTTACCATATACGATATATCCCCATACCTGCTTAGCATCAGATGTTACTGTTGCAGATATTGTTGACTGAGCAGATACAGCAGCTGGTGTTTCTCTAACTGCTTCTACTGCAAATGTGTACTTTGTATCAACTGTTAAGCCTGTAACATCATAGCTTGTCTCTGTTGTAGAACCAACCATTGTTCCCTCAACATAAACATTGTATGAAGTTGCTTCCTTAACTGGCTGCCATACAAGACTTATTGTTCCATTACCAAGACTTGTAGCACTGTTGATAGATGGTGCTGTAAGTGGAAGAACGAAATCTACTGAGCATTCATTACTTACTTTATCAACTTCATTTTCTCTAGAAGCCTTAACAATGAACTTATATGTTCCTGTTGCTTCTGGAGTAACTGTATAAGTTAATGCACCTTCTGATGCCATCTTCTTCTCTGTTTCTTTTCCATTAGGATCAATCATAACAAATGTTACTGTATCTGCTCCTGTATAAGCATCAACAATAGCATCTGTTGTTACTTTAATACTTGTACCTTCAACTACTGCTTCAACTGTTGGAGTTGCAATTTCATCCCATGGTGTCTTTACCTTTGATGGCTTTGAACCTGTAGGCTGTAAATCAACAACTACCTTAGTAACTCTTGCTCCACCTGATACACCATTTGGATCTGTTGATGTTATTGACACTGAACCTGCTTCAATATCTGCCCATGTCTGTGTCTCTACTGCTGAACCATCAAACTCTTTTGCTGTTCCTGCAACTTCAATTGTTGCAGTCTTTCCTGATCCACCACCTCTTGCTGATACTGAAACACTTGCTGTATAGCCGTCTGGTACTGTAAATCTTAAACCAGAGTCACCTTTCTTACCAATATCTAAGGCAAATACATCCATATTGGCTCTCTTAGTTGAACCATATGTTGTGAAAAACTCTACATACTGAGTTCCTTCACTAACTGCTGCTGACTTTGCAAGATCTTTTAATTCCTCTGCTGCATCAAATGTAACACTGTATGGTTCTAATGAAATTGTTTTTTCTAATGTAACAACAACTTTTGTAATTCTTGATCCACCTGATACACTATTTGGATCTGTTGATGTTATTGATACAGAACCTGCTTCAATTTCTGTCCATGTCTGTGTTTCTACTGTTGAACCATCAAACTCTTTTGCTGTTCCTGCAACTTCAATTGTTGCTGTTTTTCCTGATCCACCACCTCTTGCTGATACTGAAACACTTGCTGTATAGCCGTCTGGTACTGTAAATCTTAAACCAGAATCACCTTTTTTGCCAATATCCAATGCAAATACATCCATATTGGCTCTCTTAGTTGAACCATATGTTGTAAAATAATCAGCATATTTGGTTCCTTCACTAATTGCTGCTGATTTTGCAAGATCTTTTAATGCATCTGCTGCATCAAATGTGTAAACCAGCACATCATCGCTGCTTTCTGCAGCCTTAGCTTTGCTTGTAAACATACCACTAAACATAGTAAATGGCATAATAGCAACAACCATGAGTACTGCTAAAAAAGCGGCTAAAATTCTTTTACCCTTTTTCATAAAATCCTCCTTATTATAATGTAGGCATGGTAACAATCATGTTATTAACAGCTCATAACACATTGTTTCGACATGTTGCACTACAGCATGTCCCCCTATACCAAAAGTTACTATCATTTTAACCCAATCACAAGTTTGCGTCAATAAGCATTATAGTTAATTTTTATGCAATTTTTCTATATTATTAATATTTTTTGTGCATATTGCACATATATTTAAGATATTAATGTACATAATACCTAGATAAATCGAGTAGGAGAAAATTTCTCTAGACGAGAAATTTTCGACCTCTCACACCACCGTGCATACCGTTCGGTACACGGCGGTTCAATCAATTTAACAAGTAACACACCTTTCGGTGTAGTAGTCTAACATTGAGACTAGTCCAAATGCGGCTAGTCTTTCATTGCTTATTGCCTTATGCACATCTCGACACTTGGCTGGTTTTGCATATCCATGCAAATATGCTGTTCTCCATGCGGACCATTCCACCACGCCTAGTTTTATCATGTTCTTCGCACGGTTCTTTGGAGTTTTCCAATGTTTCCAGATACACATACGCAACCTATAGCGAATTCTTGAATCTAGTTCCTTACATAGCCTTTTCATACTTCCTATCTTATAATAGTTAATCCAACCTCTTATGAGCTGATTAAGTCTCTCCACCTTATAGCTGTTGCTAACACCCCAACTACGGCAGGTGAGTTCTTTCATTCTTTTCTTGAACTTTACTACTGATTTTGCATGTGGCTTTGCCTTAAACTGATGTGCCCTTGTATCAAAGTAAAACCCAAATCCAAGATATTTTAGTCCACTTGGTCTGTCTACTTTGCTCTTAGTCATGTTCACTTTAAGTCCCAGTTTCTCTTCAATGAATCGTGAGATATTTCTCATAACTCTGTTGGCAGACATTTCACTTCCGACCATTATAATACAGTCATCCGCATATCGTACAAAGTTAAGCCCTCGCTTTTCCATTTCTTTATCAAGTTCATTCAGCATGATGTTTGCCAATAATGGCGAGAGATTTCCTCCTTGTGGTGTCCCCACAATGGAATCCTCATATTCATCATCAATCATGATTCCGCTGACAAGGTACTTTCTAACGATAGAGATAACATCTCCATCTTTGATAGTTCTGCCTATGATAGTCATGAGCTTATCATGATTTACTGTGTCAAAGAACTTTTCCAAGTCAATGTCTACAATCCAGTCATTACCCTCATTCATCATGTCGAGTGCTGTTAGGATTGCTTGCTGTGCACATCTGTTAGGTCTGAATCCATAACTATGGTCATGGAACTGTTCCTCATAGATTGGTGTTAAAACCTGTGCAATGGCTTGTTGTATGAATCTGTCTGTTACTGTTGGTACTCCCAGGTTTCTGACACCGCCATCAGGCTTTGGTATCTCCACTCTTCGTACTGGCTGAGGTTTATATTTTCTCGTCCTCAACTGTTCCTTGATGATTTCGCCGTTCTTTACAAGGTATTCTTTGAGTTCTGTGTACTTCATTCCGTCCACTCCCTCTGCACCTTTATTTCGTACGACTTGCAGATATGCTCTGTTGAGGTTATCGCTGGATAATATCTGCTCCATTAGACTACTTGTGTCCATGCGTTCTTTCCTTTCCGTCTCGCTTGATTTGACCACCCTTTTCCCGATTGGTTACGGCAGATGTTGCCATCTCTGCAATACGAGACATACTCAAACTTATTGATTGTTCGCCCCTTTGCTCCATCTCCATTACTGAGACTTCTTCACTACTATGGGCTCGGCTGACTTCTCACAGTTCGTTGTTACTAGGCTAATGAAACCTCTGTGAGACCTCCACGCTTAAGGTGCACGCTCTTTCTCTCCATATATCCGCCACATTTACTCTGCTGCTACAAATGTGATAGTTATTAGACTTTGTTGTATTTTGCCAACTTGTCTCTCGCAACCTAGCCTTATATGTGATTTCTGTCCGTCGGACCAGAGATTTGCTTACAGCTTCCTTCAGATTCCACCTCACGATGGACACCCTTGCTGTTCAGCTATACATTTCCCACTATCTGGGCATGTTCGGGACTTTCACCCGTTAGAGCGCGCCCATGGCGCGCAAACAAAATCCCTGCAGCACCATACGATGCCACAGGGATTAAAACTCATATTCTACTGTCCACCAGTCGTGAATACCGACTGTACTGTCTTAAACAGAATCTTAATATCAAGCAGGATACTCCAGTTATCGATATAATCAAGATCCATCTTAACGATATCTTCAAAATCATTAACAGTCTTTCTTCCGTAAGCCTGCCACATTCCAGTGATACCAGGCTTCATGGAAAGTCTTCTCTTATGATGACCTTCATACTGCTTGAACTCTCCAACCGTTGGTGGTCTTGTTCCTACAAGACTCATATCACCTTTAAGAACATTAATGAACTGTGGAAGTTCATCAATACTTGTCTTTCTGATGAATTTACCAACTTTGGTAATACGTGGGTCGTCTTTCATCTTAAACATAAGACCACTCATCTCATTCTGAGCCATAAGCTCTTTCTTACGTTCCTCCGCATCCATATACATAGAACGGAACTTATATATAGAGAAGTAACGGCCATTCTTTCCAACACGTTTCTGCTTGAAAAAGATAGGTCCAGGAGATTCAATCATAATTGCCGGTGCAACAAATATCATCGCAATTACCATAAATACAAGACCAACGAGTGAGCCAAGAATATCAATACATCTCTTAACAAACATTCCCTTCCAGTCATATATTCTGTTAGCAAATGTAATGACTGGCACGCTGCCTATGTAACCAAGCTTGCAATCGAAATCCTTATAGCTGTCAAGAATCTCAAGCTTAAGATTAACAGTTACACCCATATCCTCAAGTTCCATAACCATCGGCTTGATACTTTCACGGGTTTTATAATCAACATCTATAAATACTTCATCAACAATTTCATTCTTAATGAATCTCATCATAGAATGAACATTCGCAACAACAGGAACACCCGAGATTGTCTGACCTGTCATGTCCTCATCTGTGATTACGACACCATCAAGTCGGCGCATCCAGTCGTTTCGTGATGCAACCTTGGCAAGTGTATCTTCAGCACGGCTTTTAATTGTAACAACAAGAATACTGTGTGTACGTATTCCACCATTACGGTGTCTCATATATACCTTAACGAGCATTCTTAATATGTACATAAGAACTGTTCCAAGGAAAAATGTTATGACATATACACTTCTTGGAACCCCCTGTGTAGTCTTGCTAAGGAGTTCATATACAGCTATAACAGCTGAGCCAATAAGGCTCTTCTTTAAAACAGAGGCAAACTCCTCAAACTTTCCACGATTAAGGACATCGCCTTTAATATTGCAGAAAAGAGCCGTAATAAGAACAGCAAATATTATTGTAATTATATTATTATTAAGTGTCTGCATAACTCTGCATAATGACTGATGTCTGTAACCCGTCAGCCATATGAATCCAGAAAGGTAGTATGCAAGAAGCACTGCTATCGCATCAGTAAAGAATATTAAAACATTCTGAATACTTTCTTTGGTTCTATTAACATTAATCATAAGTTAGTTAACTTTCCCCCTCCTCTGCTATTATGCTATATGCACATATAAAATATAGCATAGACCACTAAAATGAACTTCAAATATTCCAGCATACGCTGACCATTTCGCACACCGGAATGAGCCTTGCTAATCATTATATAGACACAGGTTAAAAATATCAAGCACTAATTTAACTAAAAAAGTAAAAATATTCGATTGCCGCGTTATTATAATGATACATTGCTTTCATCAGATTCTTAAGTGCACTATCATCTGAATATCTGTATACATATCTGGCATACACAAATGCTCCATATTCAATCATCATCTCTGTAGTCTCATCAGATTTCTTCTTAACATATATATTATAATTATCTCCAAGTTCATAAGCCTTAACATTATTAATATCTATATAATATATGGAAGAATCTGCCTTTTCTGGCTCAAGATTATTATCTATGCCATCCGCACCCTGCATATAAAACTGATAGTCCGCAATGTCATATCCATCTTCTAACTGGAAATAATTTCTTAATGTTGTATCAGACTGAAGCACGAGTGAACTTCCATAATAGTTTATTCCTTCCACAGCATCTGAACCAATAACCTTTCCTTTATATGTTTCAAATGCAACATCATCCATAACTCTGTCTTCATCCGACATCACAGAATTAGCAAGATTATCTGTATTATATCCAAAATACTGCTGTGCTGCTGTTCCATAGTTAAGCATCGCTTTAACGGCATTAACTGCTTCTTCTGTATATACACCAGCCGCAGCATTAAGCACAGAATCCGCATATTGCTTTACTGAGTATGTATATATTTCTCCTTTAACCCCATTGCTTACAATTCTGGCACTTACTTCATCTGACATCTGTTTTGCTGCTATTCCACAAGAGAATACATACAGACCATCTGATGTCTTTCTCGCATCAGACAACACAGACTTTGACACACAACCATCTGGCATTGTGAATTCCATATAAGCCCCAGTGTCATTAACTATATTGTCAGGAAGATTCATATAAAAATTCATATCAACCTTTCCATCCATGCTTAAAGTATAGCCTTCTAATCGGTCTCCTAATTCAACATTATTAGATGTAAATGCCTTTATTCTGAAATTAAAATAAAACTTTCCGAAATTATAACCATTATAATAATAACTTCCTTCGCAATTATCCCGATAACTTACAGTATTCTCCCAGACCATTTTATCATCAGAACCACCCGGATTAGTACTTTCCGAATAGCCATATTCAACTTCAAAAACTTGTTTATCCAATGTCACAACAACTGCATAATATGTATCCGGCTTGAGAATAATTTCCTGTTCAAGAGGAATTGTATATATTCCAGCATATGTCGTCCTTCCACTTGTAGTCGCTTCTTCATGTTTTGTTCCACTTGCCGGATTAGAAGTATCTGTAATATCTGTATATATATCTATTGTATATCCAACATCTACAGTATGCGTAAAAGACAAAGACACTGATTTAAGCGTTTCTGAATCAACACCATCTTTTTCTGATACATAAAACATATTAGCAGCCTTGGAATAACCACTTATAGTTGCTGTATATATTCCACCATCAAGCTGATAATTATTATCCAGTCCATCATCTGAAGATACTTCAAATACCCACACACTATCATCAAGCGAATAAGTTTCATAAGACATCCAGAAATAATCAAAGTAAGTTCCCCAGCTGTTCCTTATAAGCCATGCACCATTATTCTGAGGCTTGCTTGTAGTTGTGAAATTATCTTTAGAATAATCATCATCCCAGCCGACAATCATAACAGCATGACCACCTCCGCCGCTTACAATTCCCTGCCAGTCATAATAAGAATATTTATAATCATCCGCACCTGCATAATAATGAGTATAACTCGCACCAACAGCACCATGTTCCATAATCTGCTGCTTAACAGCATCAGGCTGCTCTTTAATATTAATTAAATAAGCACTCTGCAAATGTGCCACATCATAATCATATGCATATTTATCATCTAGTCCGTTATTATATACTGCACTGGCATTGCTGTATGGAACATCTGACTCATTAACAGTTCCCGACCATTGGCTGAGTCGTCTTACAGCCATTTCATAATTGCCACCTCTGTTAAGATATGAATTGCCTGCATTATCATTATAATACTTAGAATAATCTCCTTTAGTTCCTCCAAGAGGATCTGTTACTGAATTATACACAAAATGTATAAGCTGCAGTTCACTAAGGTCTACATCTGAATCTTTCTGCCCCTTAGACATAAGATCAAACTCTGCAAGACCTATAGAAGAGAATGCCCAGCACGTTCCATATGGATTCTGGTTTCTTGAAGGATGTTCCTTCTTATAAGAAGATATATCTGACGGATATGCAGATGGAATAGTTTCTTGTGCATAAGTTGCAATATCAGATACATATACAGGAGTATTATTATCAAGTTCACTTGGTATATAACTTCCGACATAAGAATCATTCATTATACTTTCTGCCTGTGAATATGACTCAGTATTTCCTAATACTCCTCCATGTGCTGTAACATAACTAACAGGGCTTATTACAAGAATAGCACTTAATATTAATGCGGATAACTTCTTTATTCTCATATATTTATTTCCTTTCATTGGTATTAAACTGCACGCAAATCTATACATTTATAATATCATAACATCATATAAGATTCCATAATTACCACATTAATATAATTACCATATTTAACTAAAAAAGGAGTGGCACATATCACTAACGTGCCACTCCTGTATTACTAATTATTGTCCTCACTATTACCATAATAGCTGCCGTAATACTTGCCATAATATTTACCGTAGTACTTACCGTAATAAGAATTACCTGATATATCAACTTTGTTAAGTACACTTCCAAGAATCTTACAGCCTGTCTTTTCGAGCTGTTCCAACGACCTTCTTGCAAACTTGTAGCTTATATCTCCAGCTCCTATTACAAGAATTCCACCGTCACACACTTTAGATATAACAGCTGCATCAACAACGCTTCCTATTGGAGGTGTATCGATAATAACCATATCAAATGTATTTCTTGTCTCCTCTATCATCTGGGCAAATCTCTCATTACCGACAAGCTCACTTGGATTAGGTGGTACAGGTCCTGCAAATATCATGCAGAAATTAGGCACATCACTTACACATATAACATCTTTCAACTGGTTCTTACCTGAAAGATAATGTGTGAGCCCGTACTTAATCTTGCCTTTCTTTCCTCTGTTCTTCATAACAGACTTTCTTGTATCTGCATCTATAAGTAATGTGTTCATTCCATTCTGGGCAAAAGACATTGCAAGCTCGAACGCAACAGTACTCTTTCCTTCTCCTGACATACTGCTTGTTATGAATATTACTTTATTATTATCACCTGTAAATTCTATGTTAGTTCTTAACATCTTATAAGCTTCTCTTGTTCTGAAATCAAGATTGCTCTGCTTCACTGAAAACTCTTGCATCTCTGGTCCTCCATAAACTATGTACTTATTATGATTTGAAAATCTTTGACTTCGCATCATTCAGGCTTTTCACTACTTTTCCGCTGTTATTATGTGAAGATTTTCTTCTGTCAGAATTCTCATCTTCCGCATGATTCATAGGAATAAGCGCCAATGTACTGATACCCAGATATTTCTCTATATCCTCTGAACTCTTGATTGTATCATCGAGCAGATATCTAACAATAATAATTATAATCGAAGCAATTATACCAATAACAATTCCCACTAATGTCCACTTTGTAATTGATGGAGAAACCGGAGCTGTTGGCAGATTGGCTGAATCTACCACATTAACAGCCTCAATATCCATAACCTGTGTTATATGCTGTGCTGCAAGATCTCTTACTGCATTAGCTATCTTCTGTGCCTGCTCTGCACTTGGATCTGTAACAGTTATGGCAATAATTCGTGTATCATTAGTATTAACCGCAGAAACCCTTCCTACAAGGCTTTCATATGTTTCATCAAGACTGAGCTGCTTAATAACGCCTTCAATTACATAACGGCTTGTAACAAGCTGCTCGTAATCCTTTGACAAAGTTGTCGAAAGCTGTACATCACTATATGTAACTGAAGTACTGTTCTGTTTATTAAGAATATATACCTTAGTTGTTGACTGATACTGTGGTGTTATAAAGAAATTACTGTATACAAATGTTACAGCTCCACATATAAAACCAGCTAATAATATCATCCACATTCTATGAAGTAATAATCCGAATATCTCACCCAGATTAACTTCAATCTTATCCGTTCTCTTATTAGGTTCCATTATCTGTTCTCCTTTAATGTATTAGTATCAGCTAACAATCTGTCAAATGCATTGCCATATAATATGCTGTCAACATACGCTTCATCATACTTTTTATAAAGCAGTTGTGTGCAATCCTTCATCTTAGGGACTCTGCTTCGTTCACATCTGTGAGCATCAGTTCCAACATAATCGACAATCTCTTCTTTCAGAAGTCTGTGTACGAATTTCTTGATATCCTTACCCATACTGCCGGTTATACTTGACGCATTAACCTGAATCTGTGCTCCCATATGCTTGATTTCTCTGACATTGTCAATATCGTCAACCATACAAGCATATCTCTCAATATGCGCAATAATCGGATGATATCCCTCACCAATTATCTCATCAATAGAGTTCCTTATATACTGATACGGATCAGACGGCATGAACTCAACTAAAACATGATTAGTGCCATTCATCCGGCTAATCTTTCCCGAATCAATATAACTGCACATATCTTCGAAATACAATATCTCATTTCCCTGATACAGATTCATATTAATTCTAAGCGTAGCTGCCGCATCATTGACTGCATCTATAAGCTCACTCACCTTCTGTGGAGTAGCATTATGATGTCCACTTTTAAAATGTGGAGTAGCAATCATATGTGTTATTCCCTCTGCCTCTGCAATCTTAAGCATCTTAATAGTTTCTGTCATATTTCTGGAACCATCATCTATTCTCGGCATAATATGACAATGTACATCTACAATGTACTTTGCACTTTTCTTCTTATTACCAAACAACATAATATTCCTCATACCACTTTATTATTAAGTAAATCTTAAATATTTTATCAGTGTACATAATACATGTCAACTGTTTATCCTATCAGTTCATAACTCTCATTAATCTCTCCAGCCTTAATCTGAGCCATCCTTTCAGCAATTCTGCTCTTTACAAGTTCGGCTACTTCTTTTTTCTTGAGTTCACCGTACTCAGAATACAGAATAGGCTTTAAGAAATGAACCTGAGTATCAACTCTCTCAAATGTATTGCTGTTCATAGATTTGTACGAATCAAAAAGTGCTACAGGAACGATAGGTGTCTTAGTCTGTAAACTGCATGAAAAGCAGCCAGCCTGAAATTCCTGAAGCTCATTCTTATTGTCAGTGTAACCGCCCTCTGGGAATATAAGGAAGTTTCTTCCTGACTTAACCTGCTTAGTCACATCCATAATAGCTCTTACCTTGTCACGGTTATTATCAAGATCAATAACAACTGCATCAATAAGACCACAGACCTGACGGCTCATAAGTCTTTCTGCCTGCTTCTTTCCCCATAGTACGCCACACGGTTTTTCCTGTGCGAGAATAATTCCCAATGCATCATATTTACCCTGATGATTAGGATACATTATGTAATTACTGTCAGTTGGAATATTCTCTCTGCCATATACCTTAGTTCTTGTTCTGGCATGTCGTCTCATATAATCAATAATCCACTTGGCATATGCAAACCGCTCTTCCTCTGAATGACTGCTTTTATTAGCAATCATCTTATTAGCCTTGGGTACAGCATTCAATACCATGTGCCAGCTCGATATAACAGTACATTTGAAACGCAGATTAAACATTCTAATTCCTCATCTTTCTATATAATCCCCTAATCCCCGCTAATTACGCAAAAATCTCCGCATGTGAGTATTACTGCACATGCGAAGAGAAATATTTTGCAAAATCATCACGAATGATAGCATATCCCGCTTCATTCGGATGCATGCCATCCTTACTATAATATGCCTTCATGTCATTAAGTGCAAGAAAACTTTCACGAAGACTTAATATTTCACAGCCATTTTCTTTTGCAACAGCTCTCATTATGTCACCATATTCAGCAAATTCATCTTTCATCTGTTGAACTGAGTTCACATATTTTGACATAATATCTTTATCCACTCCACTTTCAAGCAGATGTGAAAGATACACTTCAATAGGAATCGGAGGGGCAATTACGGCTGTTACCGCAACGCCCTTTTCCTGTAACAAATGTATCATATGCTCATAATTCTTCTTAAAATCTTGAGGTGCAATTCTGTGCCTGTGTTCATAGTCACATCTGCCCTCACATATTGACTTCCAGTCGTAGTCGCAGTCGTTACCGCCACATTCAAGAAATGCCACATCAGGTGCTGGCTGTCTTGACATTGTCTGTGTAAGCCACATTTTTACTCGTTCTGATGTGAATGTAGGCATAGCGAAATTTAAAAACTTCATATTATATTGTGTCTGCATTGCCTCAAAGCCTATTGCATCAGAACTGTGGTAATTCCATGCTTCATCCGGCATAACTCCGCGCATAAGCGAGTCGCCGAACATGTAATATGTTTTCATAAGCCGCCTCTTATCTTAAGTTAGGAGCTGGCAGAGGATTCTCTGGTGTAACAGCATCCCAGTAATTGTTCATAAGCTTCTCCAACGCTCTCTGTGGAATCATTGGCTGTGAAGCATAATCAATCATATCCTGAGGGATATCCTCACCTTTTCCCATAACCTTACCGATTTCAGTATATCTCTTAAGATATTCGTTAATCTGGTTTACCATTGGTGGAATTGCAAACATCTCACTCTGTGGACAGAGGAGAGCCTGATATCTGCCCTTGCCATAGATGAAATTAAATTCCTTGATAAGTGCGTCATATATTTCCTGAGTTCTTCCGTATCCGCATGATGATATAACATAGAACTTCTTACTGCTTACATCATAACGGAATTCATGGAATGCGTTATCTCCGATATCTCTTACCTTACCCTTGTAAGTTTCCATAAGTGGCATGATTCTGTCAACAAATGTTTTCATTGGACCCGGCATACCGAAGAAATACAGTGGGAAGCTGTATATAATTACATCTGCATTCATGAATTTAACATGAACGTCCTGCATAACATCATTGATAACACACTGTCCTGCTGTCTTTCCCCAACAGCTCATACATCCCATACATGGCTTGATATCCATGTCTCTGACTGTAAGAAGCTCAATCTCAGCTTCAGGATTAGTCTCTTTAAGTCCCTTAAGAACCGCATTTGTCATCTGCATAGTATTACTCTTAGGTCCTTTAGGACTTCCGTTTACTACTAAAACCTTCATTATAATTAGTCCTCCATAAACTTCTCAAATGCTTTAAACTGTCTTCTCATTGTGTCGTATCCATACTGATAGCACTGAAGAAGTTTCTCGTTATTACTCTCAAAATGTCTTATCATCTGCTCCTCTGGGCGGATAACAAAGACTTTGCCTTCCTCGACAAGCTTTTTCATGAACTTATCCTGTTTGTCATAAGCCTGTCGTCTGTGAGCCATAGCCTCACAAAGCTCCGGATATTTCTTGTAACTCCACTCAATCAGCTTCTTTACCTTAGAATAATCTGTAGGCTTAGAACCCTCTGGCTTGGTAAGCACAACGACAATCTTGTCGCACCCCTTCTCAACTGCTCTCTCAACCGGTATCGAATCAATGATACTTCCATCAAGATAGTGATAACCGTCAATTTCAACAGGTTCGCATATAAATGGCACAGAGCAGCTTGCCATCTGACACTTCAAGAATTCATCTTTAGTCTTAAAATTGCCCTTATACTCAGCCTTTCCAGTCTCACAATTCACAACAACGCTCTCGCACTCTGTCTTAGATGCAAAAAATGTATCGAAATCATAAGGAATGTCTTTAAGTGCATATTCGGCTACCAGCATTTCAAGATTAAGAATCTTCTTATTCTCGAAAAGCTGTCCGACACCATAGTAGGCTTCTGCATTCTCATGGGTAATTATCTGTTTCGTTCTTCCTTCCTGTCTGGAAACATAGTTCACCGCATTACCTGCTCCGGCTGACACTCCTATAACATAATCATAATAAATGTCTTTCTTAAGCATGTAATCAAGAACTCCGGCTGAGAAAATACCTCTCATAGCCCCGCCTTCCAGCACAAGTCCTGTCTTTACTTCACTCATAAGTGACCCTCTTATTTAGCGTTAGCTTCTACATAATCAACAATATCTTTAACAGTTTCAAGCTTAGCGTCAGAACTGAATCTGATCTTGAACTCATCCTCAACAGTGATAGCAAGTAACATCATATTAAGAGAATCAACTCCTAAATCTGTTGTAAGAACGCTGTCCATTGTAATAGTTGCTGGGTCGCACTGTGGCATAACCCTTCCAAAAATCTCTTTTAACTTCTCGAATACCATGATTAAATCTCCTTTTTCTTAATATAATTCTATTTCTATGCCTGGTTTCTTAATATCTTCATTGCGCCATTTCTCTTGAAATCTTCTGTACGCACCTTAAGCTTAAGCACTCTCTTGAATGGTGGGAGTTCCTTATTAACTTCATTAACAGTTTCCTGTAATCTGTTCTGGATTTCTTCCTCTGATGCTCCCTCTAATTCAGGCATGTATGGAATAATCTCAACACCAATAACAGTGTTTCCGTTCATTTCCATCTCCTGTACAAGACAATCCTTTACAAGTGGCTGCTTGTAGAATAATTCTTCAATCTCCTCTGGTGATACATTTTCACCATTAGGAAGAATAATAAGGTTCTTGATACGTCCTGTTATGTATATCCAGTCATTGTCATCAAACTCAACAAGATCGCCTGTCTTAAACCATCCGTCTTCTAATACTTCTGCTGTATGCTCAGGATCTTTGTAATATTCCTTCATTACATTGTCACCCTTAATCCAGAGTTCTCCGTTAACAACCTTAACCTGCTGTTCTGGATAAATGTGTCCCATAGATTCAGGCTTCTGGTCTGTATCGCAGTTACCTGATGTCAGGTTGGCACACTCTGTAAGTCCATATCCTGCGCATAATGTAATTCCTAATTCACGGCATTCTGCCATCTGTCTTGGAGGAACAGGTGCAGCTCCGCACATGATAAGCTCAAGGTCTCCTAAGAATGCTCTTCCCTTAAGCTTGGCAATGTTAAGGATAATCTCAACAAGACCTGGGACAAGTACAAGTGTTGTAGGTCTTACAACAGGAATATCACCAATTGCAGCTCTCATATCAGTACATGTATATGTAAGTGAACCAGTGTAGAGCTTAGCCATGTAACCCATAATCGCACCAAATATGTGTGAAAGAGGAAGCATTGCTATATATCTCTTATGAAGAATGTTTCCTGGTCCGAATACACCGTTAAATGAACCTCTCATAATAGAGCCATGGCTGTGAACAGCGCCCTTAGGTGCTCCTGTAGTTCCACCTGTAAAGAAGATGGCTGCTGTAGTATCCTTCTCAACATCTGCAAATGCACTTTCAGTCTCACCAATAGAAGTGCTTGGCCATGTCTTGCAAGGAAGATTAGCTGTAACCTCAGTAAATTCCTTACCAACGAACATACCGGCAAGGTCGAACTTCATGCTGATTCCTGCAAGTGCCTTATCATTAAGTGCGTTAGGAAGCATAATGAGTACATGTCCGGCTGCTGGAATTGCAAGGAAAAGCTCCATTGCGTCAAGGTCATTCTTTGCAAGTACGGCAATATTAGAACCCTTCTCAAGGCCTAATGAATTAATAAATGTAACTCTCTTAGCAACCCTTGAAACAAGTTCTTCATATGTATATGTAGTAACCTTGTCACTTATGGCTGGATAATCAGAATATTGCTTCTTAATAAATTCAAGAAACTTTGGAATAGTTGGAATATATTCCAATGTCTGCATCTCTTCTGGTGTTACCATGTTATAAAAATAATGATTCATAAATATAACTCCTTTTTATAATAATTATTATCTGTCTTAAATTACTTTCCAAGATGTTCTACAACATCACGGAATCTCTCGCATTCTCCTGCAAGATACTCAGCATTAAGCCCCTTACCTTCTTTAGTAAGTTCCATTGGCTCGCCAACGTACAGTTTAAGTCTCTTCCCAAACAGCTTATGATATTCTCCGTTATTATATACCGGAACAATCTTTGCTCCTGACATTACTGCCAGCATTGCAAATCCAGGCTTGAATTCATCCATAACCCCTGTCTTGGAAGTATGGCCTTCTGGGAATATAATCATATTATCACCTGCACGAAGATGTTCTGAGGCCCCTCTTATCCATGTGATATCTGTTCCAAAACGGTCAACCGATATGAACTTTCCACCACTTGTAAGCCACTTAAGAATCTTCTTGTCAGCCCAGTCCTTGGCTATTATGAGGACACTGTTTCTAAAAAGCATATAGAACATCTGTCCATCATTGTGACCTACATGGTTTCCAATGAATATGACTCCGCCCTTTTCAATCTCCTCTTTTGCCTTTCTGCTCTGATAACATATCTTCGGTCTGAACATAATATACAGGTAAGCATATAAAAGACCTCTTCCCATACTGGCTGTTACGTTAATAAATGTGTTTTTCTTTTTCATTAGACTACCCTCTTGTTGTAATAAACATTTATTGCATATCCCGATTAACATAATAGTTAATACACATATGTTCCAATAACACACAATATGTTTCCAATCAACATTGTATGTTTTTTAACAAATATTATCAAAGGTCAATTAGTTCTTTTTTGACACTTATGTAACATTTTGTCGTATTTTGTTTACTATTTTTAGCATTTGATGTACAATATATTTAGCTATCAAATGCCCATTTTATCGAATTTTTATAGGTATTTTATATGTAGTTAATAATTAACTGACTGGAGGTTTGTATGGAGAAATTATCAGATACTAATCCTGTTACAGAAGCTAAACCAGACCGCAGAATTCTAAAGACCAAGAAAGCAATATATGAAGCTTTAGTTGAACTTATGCAGAAGAAGAAACTTAATTCAATTACCGTTACTGAACTTGCTGCGGCTGCCAATATCAACAGAAAAACATTTTACACATATTACTCAACTGTTAATGATGTTCTTGATGAGGGAATTAATGAGCTTATATCTTCTCTTAAAGACCTTATGTTTGCCATGTCAGAAGATTACAATATGTTATCACCCCAGACATTATTTGCATTTCTTAACACAATTATGTCCGATGCAGATATCGTAAGGGATCTTTTTGCTTCTGATAATGGAAGTATGCTGTTTAACAGACTTCAGAAAGCATTACAGGAGACTCTTCTCAGGGAACTTACTGATAACGACATCAAGATGAATGTACCACCTGAACAGTATCCTTTAATATCCAACTTTGTTGCTGGTGGAATGGTTTCTGTATACTACGAATGGATAACCAACCCTAACGGAACCTCACTTGATGAGATGGCACGCACACTGACAACACTCATTATTTCAGGCGTTCACGCATTTGCATAAGGAGATATCATGACATTTAACGACAAGTTCAAGTTCCTGATGGACATAACTAACACTAATAACACGACTCTTGCCGCGGCAATAGATATCGATAATTCTGCGGTAAGCCTGTACCGCAACGGTAAAAGAAAATGTCCACGCAACAAAGAAGTATTAAGACGTATGGCAGATTATTTTGCCGGTTCTATAAAACTTAACTACCAGCGTAAAGCACTTGCTCTTGCAGCAGACTACTCACGTTTTAATCACTCAAGACCAGTATCAGAATATTCAGAAATGCTTTACCAATGGCTTGCTGATGAACTTCCTGCACCAAGTAATCTTGTTGACAGCATCCTCAATGAGAATGTCTCTTCGTCATCAACTAACACTATACAGGGAATCAGAACAATTGATGTTGTTCCTAATGCCACAAGCGTACTATACAGATCTGCCGGCAAACGTCAGGCTATTCTCAGTTTTATTAATTACCTCCTGACACTTGAAGACCCGGCAACCATCTATGTATGGGTAGATGATGATGTATACAGCATATTTGATAATAAAGACATTATAGATTCCCTGCAGGAGCTTATTATGAAGCTCTTAGACTATGGATATGAAATATGCCGTATTTCACCATCACCTGTTAACACAACACAGTTTTTCGAGGAATTTTTCTATTGGATTCCGGCGTACCTTACAGGCCGCGTAAAGTCATATTATTATCCACGAATGAGAGATAATCTTTTTTCTAAGATAAGCATAATATACCCGGGATATGCAGCTGTATATTCAGATTGTCTTTCTTCAATCCCAGACAAGACATTTACTGTACTTACTGCAGAATCAGCAATTGTCTCAACTAAGGAAGTTGAATTCAAGACATTTTTATCATACTGCCGCCCAACGATGAACATATATGAATCTGCTGAAGATGTCTCCATGTGCTTCCAGAGAGTTCTAAACACACCCGCAGGACATATTCAGAAAGGGCTCAGTCTGCCTCCTGCTGCAATGCCTTCGGAGCTTATATCGCAGTTCCTGTCTGACAATCCTGACAGTCTCGGTGTTAGTATGAGAACGTCTTACCAGCGCAATACAGTATTTGATGACATGCGTAATGTTGATATATGTCCTGTAGCAACAGTCAGACAGATAATGACAGGTCGTGTTCCTGTAATCTTTCCTGTTGTCAAGCAGAATGTCCCTGTATATTACACACCTAAAACATATGCCATGCATCTTAGAAATGTAATTGACATAATGGACACTCATCCTGACTATTACTTTGTTCCAATCGAATACAGGCCTGACGATAATGTATGCATAATTGTCAACGAAGGTTCGGAAGCCCTGCTTATCAGAACGGCTCTCCCAAGCATGGTATTTGACTTCAACCATCCACAGCTTGTCCAGAACTTTCAGGAATATCTTTACCGGATTGCCAACGAAGTGGGTTATTCTGATATCAATCGCAAGAAAATACGCGCACAATTAAAAGAGCTTATATCCGCTCTCGAAAAAGTCTAGAAAAATCCCCGCAGCATTATATATGTAACAATGCTGCGGGGATAATTGTCTCATACAATATTCTTTTATTTCTTAAGTACATTTTTCTTTATATATTCAAATGTATAATCTTCACCTTTATCAGCAAGCATCTGTAAAAGTTCATGAAGAAGTGCATCTGTTTCCGGATGCATAATATAATGTCCAAGTCCCTTAATATAATAATCCAAAGGGTCTGAGTCCTTATATTTATCTTTGTTATATATCCTGCTGGCAGCAACCCTGTCACAAAACATCTCAGCAACGTATTTAACAGGCATCTTCATGCCGACAAGTACAGTGCTGTTACCGTCAACATCATAATCTATCCAGTACTCAAAATGATGCTTATTACGTCCCTTATGGTGTAACCACGCTTTGGAAACACCTTCATCCTCTCTCTGTGCATTATTAGGACTTCTATGACCATCCTGATAATACTTTACACCTGGTAAGAATTCAGATGGAGAATACTTCGACAAATCATGCATCATTCCCTGTCTGTATAATCCAAGCTTAAAGCAGTATTTTCTCACCAGTCTTCTATGCGAATTAACCGTGTGAAGATGTCCATTGAAATTATGCAGAAACTTCTTCAATGTCATACAGACTCATCCTTTCTCATCATTCTTCTTCCATATATCCTTCGGCGTTTCTGTCTATAACCTCGCCCGTATCAGGATTAACTGAGATTCCATTAACCTCAAGTCTTTCATCTATCTGAATTACAAGGCACTGTCTGCCATCAATAATCTGTGTGCTTACAATGTCAGTCTTATCAGAATTAATCTTAATTACAACATCTGGCGTCTTTACTTCAAATTTCTTTCCAGATGAAACATTTGATGCAACAAGCTTTCCATGTTCGCCGGCAGCCATCTCAAAATGTTCCTCGAAATTCTCAAGCCTCTCTTCCTTAACGCCGCTCTTCTCAAGCAAGTCTTTCATCTCTGTTTTATCAAGCATAACAGGTGCCGGACTTTCCTGCTTCTTCTCTTCTATAATCTGCTCAAGATTCTCATGAATATTCTTCACGACCTCAAGGTCAGCTTCTTCACCAAGTGCCTCGCTTACAAGAGATGTAAATGTTTCCTTCTGCTGCTTGGCAGGAAGTGGAACAGCACAGTCAAGCAGACAGTCAATAAGTCCATCCTCAAACTCGCTTACATCCTTAGTATAGAAAAGTGTCATATCCTCATCTGCACTTCTCTTATTAAAGGCAGGAAACAGAAATCCTACATCAGGCACATCAACCATATGGTTCTGTTTCTTATCATGGAAATTATTATCTTCCTCATCATACCCAAGACCCGGCTTAGAAAGATTAACATGACATATACTACACAAAATGTAGCTGTAAACCTCATCTGATGCATCATCCATCTCAATATTATCAGTAGTAACTGCAGGAATATCGTACACCTGATTAATAAGAAGAATCAGATAATTACCAACATAACTGTAATTATTAATAATTCTGTCATAGAATTCATCAAGAAGCCTGTCATCTTTAAGACCACTGTCTCTTAAGTTCATTAAAAATGTCCTTGCGCCTTCATCTGCATAAGCGTCAACATTAAACTTCATATCAACCAGATTCTTTCCCGGTGTACCTGAAAGAGTCTTTTTAAATATATCAAAATACTTGTGCTTCTCTTCTTCTGGAAGATTAAGAAAGTTCTCGTTAAACTGTGTTATCTTGTTTCTTTCACCATCAACATAGCATCCACATAATCTTAATATTCCACAATCCTCTAATGTATATTGTGATTTAATCTCATTAAGTTCTTTTCTTGTCATGATTAACTCCATCTTAGAAATTCTGTGCATATCATTAAATATAACAACGTTGGGTTATTATATCACATTTTGTCTCTCTGCTGTGTACTTTCCATGTATATTCTCACAGCTTCCTGCTGCAACATTCCAGCATATAAAAAACTTCCCCGGTTCTGGGGGAACCGGGGATGAGTAGAGGGGATAGAAATATAGTCAAATATAAGGAATTATGGAGTTATCCTTATATCTTTGTGTAATGTTATCAGCAAAAGCAATCAAACTCATTCAAACAAATTCAATTTCCCTTGCTTTCATCTATATTATAGCATATTATTTCCGTCAATCAACAGATTTTTTGCTAAATTTCGAAAAAAATCAGTATTTTTTGTCGAATTTTTGTCAATTTTTGTGACATTAGTTGTCAATATTATTTATTTTTTCTTTATACCCCCTTGCGGTAGGTGTTATTGCCAGTCCGCCTTCTCCTGTCTCTTTAAGACATACCGGCATATCATTACCAATCCTTCTCATGGAATCTATAACCTCATCGGCAGGAATTACACTCCTTATACCTGCCATTGTCATCTGTGCCGCAGTAATGGCATTGACTGCTCCTGAAACATTTCTTTTAATGCAAGGAACTTCAACAAGTCCACATACCGGATCACATGTCAGGCCAAGCATACTCTTTAATGCAAGTGCGAGTGCATTGGCACACCCTTCACTGTCCGCTCCCTGCATATATGCAAGTCCGGCTGCCGCCATTGCACTTGCAGAGCCAATCTCTGCCTGACATCCCCCTGCAGCTCCTGCAATAGATGCATTTTCAGCAATTACTGCACCAATTCCTGCAGCAATTAAAAGAGCTTTAACACATTCATCCTCCGGAACATCAAAACATTTTTCATAAGACAATAACACAGCCGGTATAACGCCACATGAACCGGCTGTAGGCGCAGCAACAATCCTTTTCATACATGCATTCGATTCGCCCATCTTCAAAGCCTTTTCCATAACCATACCAATGAAATCCCCGCATATATTACTGCCCGACTCATTATACTGGTGCATCTTATATCCGTCACCGCCTGCCATTCCGCTTGGCGATTTTAACTGCTGGTCATACAATTCATCTGCGCTTTTCATAGCCTGATACATCTGTTTCATCTGTGCAAATACATCCCGCTCAGACATAAGCTTGTCCTGCGCCTGTCCTGTTAGCACAACCTGCCAGATTTCCTGATTATTATCTGCACTTAATTTTACAAGGTCACTGATTGAATGATATTCTGCCATAAAACCTCCTTATCTGCCATTCACTCCATGCCAAGATATGTCACTTTAACAACACCTTCTGCATGCCTTAGCCACTTAATCCCTTCTTCTGGTACTTCCTGGTCACATTCAAGTACCATAACCGAATTGCCACCTCTGCTTGCCCTGTATAACTGCATTGTGGCAATATTAACAGATTTATGTGCAAGCATTGAAGTAACTTCTGCAACATGTCCCGGCTGGTCCATATTATGCACAACGAGTGTCGGATAATCACCTGAGAAATTCGTAGAGATTCCATCAATCTGAGCAATATTAATTCTTGAACCGCCAAGCGATTCACCAACAACTTCAAGTTTCTTTCCAGTAACTGACGTAAGCAGAATCTGTGCTGTATTAGGATGTGCATCTCTTAATGCTGATTCCCCGAAAACAACTTCTATTCCATGTTTCTTAGCAATCTCAAAGCTGTCAGGAATCCTCATATCATCCGGCTTCATACCAAGAATACCTGCAACAAGCGCTTTTCTTGTTCCATGTCCTTTGCCGGTTGCAAGAAAAGAACCATACAAAAGTATCTCAGCTCTTGCTATAGGTTCTCCCATAAGCTTGCCCGCTATATATCCAATCCGTACTGCACCGGCTGTATGTGAGCTGGATGGTCCAACCATCACAGGGCCTATTATGTCAAATATATCCATACATTATTCCTCTTTCCACATTATTCAAAGCATTTGCAAAAAAAGCCACCGCCCTGTATATTACAGAAGCGATGGCACCTTTGCTATCTTTGTCTTAAGAATACTATTCCGGCAGCTTTTTGTAAAGTGTTAAATACATTGTTATAAAGCTCGCCAGACCTCCTATTGCGTTAGATATCGGCTCAGCAATGAATACGCCTTCAACGCCAAGCCCCAGCATTGGAAGTATAATAGTAAGAGGCACAACAATAATTACTTTTCTGAATATTGAAAAGAATACCGCCCTCTTGGCACATCCTAATGCTGTAAATGTTGACTGTCCCACGAACTGGAACGACATGAAGAAGAACCCGAAGAAATACAGCTTTAACGCATGTTCTCCTGAACTGATCATAGCCTTATCAGTCGTGAATACTGACAGAATCTCTTTCGGAAATATAATCACGGCAAGCCATGCAACAAGCATGTATAAAAATCCTATTGCCGCCGTAAATCTTATAGCTTTTCTGACTCTCTCATACTGCTTTGCGCCATAATTATAGCCCAGAACAGGCTGCGCACCGCTTCCCAGCGTACTTCCTGGAACAGAAAGAATCTCCCTGACAGAGTTAATTACAGTCATAATACCGACATACATATCTCCTCCATACATAAAAAGCATCTTGTTGCAGACAATCTGTACCAGACAGTTAGTTCCCTGCATAACGAATCCTGATATTCCAAGAGATGTGATTTTTCCAACCATTCCTGCTTTCAGAACCAGATTTTCTTTCTTAATATGGTAAAATGTCTTCTTTCCGGCAAAAAAGCTTACAACCCATGCAAATGAAACGCCCTGGCTTATAACAGTGGCTATTGCCGCTCCATAGACACCCATATGTAATCCGTATATGAATATCGGGTCAAGAATTAGATTAATAACAGCTCCAAGCATAACAGTCATCATGCCTTTTTTAGGATATCCCTGTGCGTTAATAAATCCATTAAGCCCAGTTGAAAGCACTGAAAATACTGTCCCAAGAAGATATATTTTCAGATACTGGTCAGCATATACATATGTTTCCTCACTTGCTCCGAAAAGAAAAAGCACCGGTCTTTTAAAAATGTAGCACAAAACCATAAGTACAAGAGAAGTAATTGTCAGCAAAGAAACAACCTGCCCTAATATAAGTTCAGCTTTCTTCTCCTCTTTTGCTCCTCTAGCCATAGAAAAGAGCGGCACCCCACCTGTTGAAAACAGATTAGTAAATGCCGCAACAAGTGTTGTAATAGGAAAAACCAGACCAATTCCTGTAAGAGCATTGCTTCCTATAACCGGAAGATGCCCGATATATATACGATCCACAACATTATACAGAATCTGTATAAGCTGTGCGACCATAAGCGGAATTGCCTGATTAATAACATTCTTCCAGACTTTTCCCTGTGAAAAATCATTCTGCATTATTATTCCTCATCATTTGAATGTTCTGTAACATCTTTAGCATCTACTATAATATCTGGTGCTGTACTGCCTGTTGAAGATGTACCTGAAGCCTTAGAAGAAGCTGTACCAGCCTTGCTCTTGTAGCCTGCAACTATTTCTCCAGCCACCTCTCCGAGCTTATTTCCTGCCTTTTTAATGCCTTTTTCAGCAGTTTTTGCAGCCTTCATAGCTTTCTTGTCAATTTCTTTTTCCTTAACGAATGAAGAAGCCTTATCAGCTGCCTTATTAGTAGCATCTACAGCCTTTCCAACCCCATTTAAAACCTTTTCCTTATTAATCAGACTCATAATTATGCTCCTTTCCATGTACCAAGCGGTTTTATTAATCCCGTTTTTATAATCTTAATTGCTAATATTTCAGTGTAATAACTGAATTTATCTTGTCCGTATTTAATGATATTATACATCCGTTGTCAATTTGGTAAAAATGTGCCTTAACTTCGTCATTTTTCAGCAATTCTTTACGATATTCGATACTCACATAGTTGAATTGTGGACCATTAAAGTATTCCTCTGGCATAACATCATACGCAGCATCCAGATAACTTATATTATGCATGTGTCCGAGATGATCCACATCTCTTCTTAAAATGTTGTATGGAATCTCAAGATAATCTGTATCCGGAAGGTCAATTTTCGTTATTTTCTCAGTAAATACGCGGTTCTCCGGCTCTGATTCGTATCTATCCATAATCTCTGGCGTTATTCTTACCGGTCTTCTTCTGTTGATATCCATATATATCCAGCGTGATGTAGCAAGAACAATTATCTCACCATTCTTATCAGTAATCTTGAAATCTCTTTCCGCAAAGAGCTTATCAACTGATGTTGACCATGTATAAGCTGTCAATTCATCATTATATGCAGGACGTTTAATAATCTGCATCTGCCAGTTCAGAACTACCCATGCACAGCCAGTTTCACTAATTTCATTGAGTCCAAGACCGACTGTTGCTGAATGTAAGCCGGCAATATCTTCAAGAATAGTAAGAATCGCCTTATTAGTAGCCTTGCTCTCTCTTCCGCAATCCTCAAGTCCAATTCTGTATGTGTAATTAAATACCATAATAACCTCGTAAACTAATTAAATATCATTTTGTCTATTAATTATACAGTCAGTTTACAGATAACTCAAGTGATGTAGTAAAGAATTGTGTGTCTAACCACCTTCAGCCACAATATCTTGTAAAAATGTTTCACATGAAACATAATAAACATATGTTC
>CAVBPJ010000028.1:0-33761 GCA_963597265.1 Evtepia sp.
GATAAAGACTTTCAATATTATTCTTTATATTAAACGAATCATTAATAATAAACTTTACACCATACTTGTCCTCAAGATAGTAAAACATCTCCTTCTTATATCCAAGTACAACAGTAATATTCTTAATACCTGCATCCTGCAGCTGCTTAATCTGTCTTTCAATAAGTCTTTCACCCTTTACCTCAAACAATCCCTTTGGCTGTTCAAGTGATAATGGAATAAATCTTGTTGATGCTCCTGCTGCAAGTATGACAGCATTATTAACTCTATATGGTTCAAGCGATTCTAATCCTGTCTCTGTAAGACTGCCTGTCTCTTTTGTGATATATCCTGCTTTCACAAGATTATTATAAACATTTGTATCCTCAAGAGCTTTAATTCTATCTACGTCATAAGTACAGCCAGCCCTTCCAATACTTCCATTATATAAACTGTTCAATACATAAAACTCTTCTTTTCTCACAATACATATCTCCTTATGCCATGTTTCCTGAGAACATTCCACGAATCACTGCTTTGACAACATTTTCTCTGCATGATTCATACTTCTTTCCCGAAAGTATAAGTCCCTCTACTTTGATGTTCTTTATGTCTTTCTTATCAACTGAATACAAATCATCTGAAAGAACCGCCATATCGGCAATCTTTCCTGCCTCAAGACTTCCTCTTTCTTTCTCGTCAAATGTTACATAATATCCATTATATGTACACATTCTGAGTGCTTCCTGAACAGATACTGACTGAGACTGATTCATATTATTAACGGCTTTGTCAATCCATACGATAGGATCTGGTGACGTACATGGCGCATCAGAACCGCACGAAACAACTATTCCATTCTCGTTAAATGTTCTGAGTGGATTAAGTCTTTCTGCTCTTTCTTTACCCATAATACTTTCAAGGTATTCATCCGGTTCCTGTTTCCAGTTAATGAAAGCACTCTGGACAGGCATCTGTATGTTATATTCCCTGCATATCTTAATACCTTCTTCAGTAGGAAGACAGTCATGTATAATTCCATGTCTGTGATCTTTTCTTGGATAATCATCCAGCGCTGCCTTAAGCGCCCTGCATGCCTGGTCAAATGCTTTGTCACCAATCGCATGCATCTCTATCTGCAGTCCGGCTCTGTTAGCTTTCTTGCAGAAATCAATGACCTTCTCATCATCGTAATAAAGAACTCCGTCACCACCTAAAGAATCAATATATGGTTCATTCATTGCTGCATCGTGTGAGCCAAAACATCCATCAAGCGCACATTCAAAACATCCGCCTATTCTTGGCAGCTTTCTCTTTAATGCAACATCAACATTCATTGACTGCGGGAATACCCTTACCTGAAATCCATTAGTTAATGATTTTGCAAATATTTTTTCAAATGTAATATCAAGATTGCCTGTAAAACCAACACCACTTACTGTATGAATACAGCCAATTCCGTGTGATGCCTGAAAATCAATGGCACTCTGCATGTTCTTAAACAAATCAATAATAGAAAGTGAATTAGTAATGTAATTAGAACATTCAAAGAATGCCTCCTGATTCATCTCTCCAGTATCTTCGTGATAACCTCTTAACTTACTCACTTTCCCCTTCAGTTTATCAAGAAGTTTACTGTTAATTATGCACGCATGACCATCATATTTGACAACCATGATTTCCTTGTCTGGACACACCTTATCCAGCTCTTCCCTGCTGATAAGTCTTCCTTCTTTAACTGAGTATGGTGATGCTCCGAATGCTATAAGTGTCTTCTTATTGCCGCTTGACTGCACGAATTCTTTAACCATCTGTGCAATCTCCTCGTTGGACTCTGCATCCATAACATTAAGTCCTGCATGAAATGTAGAAAATGATGCCATATGCTGATGCGTATCTACAAATGCCGGCACCAGTACCCTCTTTCCAAGCTCTACTGTCTGAACATTCTTATACTGTTCCGGCAGTTCATTCCCCACATACACAATTCTTCCTTTATCTTCCACGAGATAACCAGCTACTGTATCATTACTGTCAACTGTAAGAATCTTACCCTTATAACATATCATAGACAATCACCTTCCCTTTAGTGTCTGCATTTACTGTTCCTGTCCCGGATAATCCTTATAAGAAGAATCTAACTGTACCAGCTCATAAAAATTATCTATCTCCATAATATCTGACTTCTCACATGGTCTTACTTCTACCGCATATCTTTCCTTGCGAAGTACTAATGGAATGAATTCCCAGAAATAATCATTGCCTTCAGGCTCTTCATTATATACCTGTGCAAAATCTTCTCTTAATCTGGCACTGTCTTCCTTAGTCCAGTAAGATATTCCATAATAATTAAAGCAGTATGTATTACCTTTCTGGTAATCTGTTATATGTCCATTATCAAGCTTAAAGCTCCAGTCATCAGTCTCTAAAGAATAAGAACCGAGAATATTACTGCAGTACTGATACTTTGTAATAATATCCGGATTAGATATATACAGGTCTGCTTCACATAAATAACACTGGTCAATATGCTCTAATGCAGCCATTGCTGATGATATATTATTGGTTTTATCATATATATCGTTATCTATAAGATTAATGAATGGATATTTATCAAGAATCTCATCAAACTTTTCTTTCTTATAACCCCTTACAAGAGTTATATCCTTAATTCCTACAGAAACAAGTGCATCAAGCAATGTATCAATAATTCTTACTCCGTTAACAGCAACCATTGGCTTTGGTCTGTCTAATGTAACAGGAACCATTCTTGAACCAAATCCTGCTGCCATAATAACTGCTCTCTTTACGCGGTAAGGCTCAAGTGCTTCAAGACCTTTTTCAGTAATCTCCATCTGGTCTTCACATCTTTTAATAAGAGCTTCATTTTCTAATTCATCAAGTGCCTTAGATATAGCTGTTCCTGATATCTTTAATGTATCTGAAAGAGTTCTCATTGGATAATCTTTCTTACCATTCTTCTCAATATATGTAAGTACTTCAAACTGATAACGATTCATATTCCCTCCTTACAGCACCATTGGAATTATGTAGATTCCAAGTGCAATGCATGTAACAATTATTGTGCACACCTTCCATATAGTGTACTGTCTGTCCATCCTGGCTTTAGTCTGCTCATCCGGTTCTTCTATAACACCAATCTCTTCCTCAATTGTCGGCATAACACATTCTTTTCTGTGAGAATATGCAAAATAGAATATTACACATATTACTGTTATAATTCCTGATGTTATAAGAGCTGCCTTATCTGCAAATATTAACATGAAGCAATACACAGCAATTGTAAATATACATCCGACAACACCAAGCGGTGCCTTATAAGGTCTCTTCATATCAGGATACTTCTTCTTAAGTCCCATATATGAAAGACAGCCTATCATATAACATATCGCAAGTGATATAAGCGATACTGATGCAATATAATTAATTGAGCCTGTCGCAATAAGTATAAAATTGATAACACCAACCACAATTACAGCAACATATGGTGTCTTATATTTAGGATGAATCTTTCCAAGAAACTTAGGTAATGCACCATCTTCTGCCATTGTATAAATGTATCTTGCAGGTGCAGCAATTCCCGGATTAATAGTAGATAAATCTCCGCCAAATGCAATTCCGATACATAAAAGTATAATAGGAAATCCTACAAGTCCTACTGCCTTAAGACCCTCAGCATATGGAGCATCTGCAGCTGCTAACACACCATAAAACTCCTTAGGTACAAGACCTACAAGGAACCACTGGAATAATGCATTAAGTGCAAATACCATGAATACTGAAATCTTTAATGCTCTTGGAAGTGTATACTGTGGGTACTTAGTCTCTGCTCCCATAGATACACATGTCTCAAATCCTGTATAGCACCACCATACAAGACCGAATATATACATCATCTCATTAAATGGAGGCAATGAGTTCATTGCTATTCCACCAAAATATTCAACATGAACCTTAGGTATCATATAGAGGAACCAGCACACTGAACATCCCCAGAAGAAAAACATAAATGCTGTCTGTGCCTTACCTGACTGCTCAATACCTCTGAAATTAAGAATAAGGAAAACTGCAACAAGGATAATAGCTATAACTCTTGAATCAAGCTTAACGATACTTATTCCAAGCTGTTCCATAAGAATCTTAAAATAATTCGCAAATGCAAGTGTCTCACCTGCACCAATAGCTACAACAGATACTATGTAATGCCATCCTGCCATATTGGCCCACACTCTGTTAAGACCTCTCTTGGCATAATTGTATGTTCCACCCGCACAAGGAAGTGCTGCTGACATCTCTCCATATATAAGGCATGGCCATATGGATATAAGAAGTGCTACAAATGTAAATGCTATTATCCACGAGCCTACACTTCCTATCTGTGCTGAACCACATGTAAACAGACCTACACCTACAACGGTTCCAATTGTCATACTGATTGATTCTTTAAGCCCTAAAGCACGAACCAGCTGATTATTCTCATTCATAAATATCCCCTCTCAAAATATGTTCATTCTGTCGTATTTTTGTTCAATTGCGTGAACAGAATGGATTATAGCAGATAATAAACTAAATTACCAGTATAAAAAAGCAACAGTTATAAACTAATTATGTCCATACCTGTTGCCTCATCATCAATTATTAATATTTTTCATCTGCTGCTCATCTTTAATTACAGATATCTGTGGATTATCAGCATTGCCCTCTATCTTAAATACAGAATAATCCCTGTTCTTAAGATATTCATCTGCCGGATACATTCCTTTTGACACATCCCATGGTGCTACATGATATCTTACCTGCGAAACACCAGCCATATCAAAAAGTGTATTTCCATAATTACTCTTCTGTCCAAGCGCAGCCTTGCCATAAGTAGCATACAGATTCTTGAATGTTACAGAATCTGAATTAACCTGCATTACATCATTGTGTGTATCAGCCTGTTTCACAAATACAGCCGGACGTTCATACAATCCGTATCCGCCGTGGTCGGCTGTAATTATAATCGTACTGTTATCATACACGCCTTTATCTTTCATCTGCTGCATATATTCATTAATATATCTGAACACACCCTGAACCTGTTTATCAAGGGAAGTCTCATTTTCTCCCACATCAATACACTGTTCGTTCATCTCATACGGTGCATGTGCTCCTACCATATGATACAGTGTAAATGTTTTATTACCGGCATCAGTTGTTATGCCACCATTATCCTTAAAATCAGCATATAACTGCGAATCATCCATCTCATACTGGACTGTGCCGTTATCCTTTGGTGACTGGCATGCCATAAAATCATCACCGTAAAACCAGAAATACTGTTTTATCACCTGTGGAAATGCATAGAATGCCGACATTTTATATATGTTTTTGAAGAACTGCACTTTATCAGATATTCTGTATGTCTGTCCACCAACTGTATTGGCCACTGCCTCCTGATTAACTCCGTTAAGATACTCACTTGAAGTATATAACTTAACATCATATCCGTTATCAGACATATCCTGAATAAGAGTACCTTCTTCATATGCTTTCTTTCTATAATCTGCCAGAGACTGTGTTGTATCATACTGATAACCGGTAAGCATAAGAGGAACTCCAAGAGCTGTCGGTGCACCTCCGCCTATCATATTGTCAAAGTAAGTAAAGTCTTTTAATTCTTCACTGTATCTGTCAATGACATAATTCTGTGCATCCTCATTATCAAGTGTATCAACAATGAATACCACCACGTTACCTTCTGAAGATAATGCAAACTCATCATTCTTAGTAACAACATATGAATAATCAACACTTCTTCTTGAAGAGATAATAAGAACTACCAGTGTCACAACCTGTATACTTGCTATAAACAGACTTCCCCACTTCATTATCTTTGTCATTATATCTTTCTTAAAGCAGACAATAACTGCCGGAACAACAATAAGTACTATCCATACAACTGTACTTATTATTGCATTAACCTTAAACTGACTCCACTGAATCTGTCTTCCGTTAAGGACTCCGAAATCAGGATTAAGGAAATTACCCTGCACATATGCAGCAAGTGCACCACCAAATACAACTGCTGCATATATGTTATATATCTTCTTTGGCACAATAAGACATACAAGTATAACAACAGCTGCCGTAATTAGCGATGCTGCTATAAGAAGCGGTATAAGTGCCGTGAAACCTACTGCAAATTCATCAAGATTACCAAGAAATAAAGATGATGGCATAAATATGCAGAATGTCACAATAAGAAATATCAACTGAGGATAAATCATTATTAATTTATCTTTTATCTTCTTCATAGTAATCTCCCTGTTAGTTAGCTGCCGCTTTCAATGAATTAAGCTGATATATTCTCCATCCGAATTCATCATATAATATTGAATAATTGTAATATTTCTCAAGAACCTTATCAAAATCATCGTTATAAGTTCTTGATGCAATATATTTAACACCAATCTTCTCGGCATCTTTATAGTTCAGATTCAACTGTAAAAGATCCTGCTGAACAAGTTCCTCATTAGTATCCTCTTCTGTAAGTGTAAGTAACATATGTGCAAATCTGTTATAACAGTATTCATTCTCTTTCTGTGGATCAAGAATATTCCATAAATCCCAGTTAGGCACATTATTACATGTATTAATTGTTGGAGCACCACATGCAGCAAGGTACATTGATTCTACCCATGAATCGAGCATTACCCATTTACCATCTTTATCTTCACTTGTAATCTCGCATACCTTCTTGGCAAGTGGTTTAGAGTATATAGCGTCTGTTCCTACATTAACTGTAAGTGACCATATTCCTGATAAGAACACAATACCCGCAAGCGATAACAGTGCCATATTCTTAAGTCTGTCATGCTCTTTTACACAGAATACAACAATAGTTATTACTGTAAACACAATTGCCAGTGCAATTATTGCATACTGTAACATTCCACCAGACTCAGTTATATCATATACATTTCTTGCTTCTTTCCAGCTGTAATAACAGCTTATAAGCATTGGAACTACAACAATAACAGGATTGACTTTATATCTGTTTTCCCTGCATACATATATACATCTTATAAGTAATATAACCTGTAAAAGTCCTAACAAATCTGCTGCTCTTTCTTCCGGTACATAACTGAATAATGTGAGCTTGGCAACAATCAATGGGAAGCCAACTGTGCAATATATTGTATATACACATGACAATCCAAGCATAATATCGAGCAGAACATCTTTACCCTTCTGCTTAATAATGCAGTACACTGCCATTACCATTGGCAATGGGAACAATGTTACCATCATTGAGAACTCACTGTTATTAAGAGTTGCCTTGAATGGATAGAATATTGTAGCAACATATTCAAACATCTTATATAAAGAATATCCACCAGTTGAAACTCTTGAACCCGGATAGATTGTATTCATTATCTCTGTTACATATGTGCTTCTGTCCTTGAGGTACACAATAACAATTGATGCCATAAACAACATTGATGCTGCAAATACAAGCCATTCCTTAAGCTTGATTTTCTTGAAATTATCCCATGAACTTACAACCATCCATACTACAATTCCAAAATAAACATATCCTGAAGGTACCTGGAACGCCGGATATAATATTGTTATATATTCTGCTCCAAGTATGGCAATACACGGACTGAGTACCATCTTCTTCCACGTCTTCTCTGCATTTATAAAGTAATATATACATACCAGCGCAGTAAGACCACACGACAGGTACTCAACATTCATCCACCACATCTCATATCCAGAGAATGCCACCATAACACCACCGGTTACTGCCAGCACTTTATTCTTTCCTGCTATAATATAGAAGAACTGGATTGACATAACAATAAGTAATATGAATGGGAAGCACCATTCTACCGACATACCTATGCTATCTCCAAAAAGGTAATAGCCCCATGTATGTGGTTTAGCCAGTGCTGAATATGACTTATACAATCCAGTCTGTGCTATATTTTCTGTCTGCTTACCCATAATTATGTAGTTATATTTACCGTAATCAGTATACTTGGCTGTAAGATATCTTGGTGTTGAAACAGCCCACTCGTCACTTCTTATCGCATGCGCCTCTCCGTAAACAGGTGTTACAAATTCACTTCCCTGTCCGGGCTGCACATAATTATCAAACATTCCTATAGATGAGAAATTGACTCTCATAACAACAAGAAGCAGGAACATTGCAACTGCAAGATAGAATCTCTTATCAAATATGAATTCGCACAGCTTCTTAGGTCCGACAATAATAAATCCACATACGAGAATAAGAAGCAGTGTCATGAATACCATTCTTATTGCAAACACACCATAATTCTCAGCATCATGGTAATTTCTTAAAACAGCATAGCAGAGTGCACCATTCTGTTTCTCACCATTAATGCTGTACTGCACTGATGTATCTGTTATATCCTGATTATCTGTCCATAATGTAAACTTCTTTCCATTCTCTGATGTATCTGTCGATACTTTAAGTGTATAAGTTTTTCCACCTGATATAGCATTTTCTTCAGCAAAATTAGAAAACTGGTTATCATTGATATTGACTCCGTTCACCTTCTGGTGGAATACAACTTCACCTGTTGTCTTATCTACAAGTTCTACTGTTATCTTAGAGAAATTCCTTATCGCATTGGTGCTGAAATAAAGCGCTATTCCATTGAAATCCCCATCAATATATATATCCTGGGTTATCTCCATTCCTTTCTCTAAGCCGGCAGTCTCCTGTCTTGCTGCAAATCCTGAATCATACATATCTGCCACTTTATCATTAGTAACATTATATATATGTACTCCTCTTAATACGAACAATACTGCCACAACAACAAGAAGCAGTATCTTAATGTATTTTGATTTATTCTTCATGTGTTTTAATCTCCTAACAAGTTTAATCGTTTTATTATATCACGCAATTATAAATATATACAAGTCCTTTACCTTGTCTTAACTTTTCAATTCATGTATAATTCAGTAAATACATATATTAATGGAGGACTGTCTTGAATTTCAATACTAAGAATTATAATTACAATTTTATTAGATTTATTGCAGCTTTAATGGTTATTATATCCCACTCATTTGCATTATCACTCGGTGCTTCATCACAGCAGTATATAGATAGCCATCACCTTAATCTTATTAATATCAACACATGGGGATTCCTTGCTGTTGCAGTTTTCTTCTTTGGTTCAGGTTTCTATATTGCGAAATCATGTGAGCGTAATGAAAGCTTTCCGGTTTTCTTATTAAAGAGACTGTTTAAACTGCTTCCGATGCTTATACTTGTTGTACTTATATCTATATTCATTATAGGACCTGTATTCACAACACTGCCTCTTAAAGATTATTTTTCCAATATACTTACATGGAAATATCTTTTGAACGGAATACTGATTTTACAGCATGACCTGCCTGGTGTATTTACTAATAACGTATATATGCCTACTGTGAATGGTGCTTTATGGACACTTCCTGTTGAATTCTTATGTTATCTGTTCTGCTACATTTTTTATAAAATCTTTAAGAACAAAGATAATATTGTAAACCGTATAATGCTTGTTTTATCAGTTATTGTTATATTAGGTGCTTTCCTGTTACAGAGCCACATATCATCTCTTTATGATGCTTTATGTCCGGCTATCTCATTCTGGCTTGGTATCCAGTACTGGATTAACAGAGAACACCTGCTCAATATTAAGAAGCCTACGATTTTATTCATAGCTTCAATTATTTTATTTGTGCTTGTATTTCCTATTAAGAGTCTTTCGGCACTTGCCGTATGGATATGTGTTCCTTACTTTATGTTCTATGTAATGTTCATCAGTAAGCATCAGCATTTCCAGAAAGCAGAGATATTAGGTGACTGCTCTTACTGCATGTACCTTATAGGATTTCCTATCCAGCAGAGCATTGTATATGTGATGGGTTGCGGACCAATCAATCCATTTATCAACATTATTATTGCAGTAGTCATAGATATAGCAATTGCCCTTCTCATGCATATCTTTATAGAGCGCAGAGTCGAGAAATTAACTAAAAAGATATTAAAGAAGCTATAAAAAATGGTTCAGACATTAATCAATGTCTGAACCATTTTTCTTATTATTAGCATAACTATTCAAAGCAATCTCCTGTGCCATCTTTCTTACTCTTTCTGAGTTTCTTGAAAGTGACATTGTAAGCGAGAATATTACAAGTATAATAAAGACAAATCCTAAAAAGAATAGCATATTAATCTCATTATATATTCCCAGTGCCTTTGATATAACATCCAAAAGATTAGGTATTAATGTAATTATTAATATCCCAAGCTCCAGAAAAAGCCATGAAAGTGCATATTTTAATTCCAGTTTGTTCTTCTTGATAAGACCTAATATCTTTAACAGTCCTAATATAAGAACAACAATTATAACGCATTTAATTCTTATACTCATCTATGCTTATCTCCTCTGAAATTCTCAAACAATATTGCCAGTGTAACCTTAACCATATAATATACAGATTTCTTAAGTGTTATTGATGAGCTTCCGCCCTGTCTCTCTCTCATGACAACCGGAATCTCTGCCACCTTGAAACCTTTCTTTAATATTGCCACAACTGTTTCTGGCTCCGGATAATCCTTAGGATACTTCTTGGCAAACTGTACTATTGTACGTCTTCCTATAAGTCTTAATCCCGATGTAGGGTCTGTTATCTTCTGACCTGTACATAACTTTATCAAGCCAGTGAAATAGTTAATTCCAATTCGTCTTGCCTTAGATGACTGGAATCCCTGTTTTTCTATGAATCTTGAACCTATAACCATATCAAGGTCATTCTTTTCAAGGTAATCAGCCATCTCACCAAGGAATTTCGCATCATGCTGTCCATCACCATCTACCTGTACAGCAATATCATATCCATATCTTTCTGCATACAGATATCCTGTCTGAACAGCTCCGCCTATTCCAAGATTAACTGGCAGATTAACAATATTAAATCCATTATCTTCACATATCTCTCGTGTATTATCAGTTGAACAGTCATTGATAACAACATAATCAAATGATGGTGCATTCTCTATAATATCTCTGACTGTCTTCTCTATACTTTCACTCTCGTTATATGCTGGAATTATTATAAGTTTTTTCATATTTTCTCCATAATTGTCCATGCTTTAAATATCAATATCTTTCAGTTCCTCATCAAATGGTCCGAACTCCAGAACCTCAGGTACATGATTCTTTCTGCTCTCTACTGGTGGCATCTTCATATAATCGCCAAACATTCTCTTAAGAAATACATCATTATTCTTAGGAACTTTAACCATTATATCTTCAAATGGCTTTTCAACCAATGGGAACAGGTCATCTAACTTTATAGCCTGCTTTAAAGGATCCATCTCACCAAAGAAACATGCAACCCATCTTGTCTTCTCATTGTTATACTTAAGCGCACTCTTCATATAACGTCTGTTGATGAATTTTCTTGAGAAATGTGTCCATGTAAGTAATCTGTTCATTACTATACACATTGCACTTACAACTTTTCTCTTCCATCCATGCATGAAAAGCACAGGTTTCTTGAATTCTCTTAATATTCTTAACTTGCTCCAGAAGAATACTGATGATCTCTGTCTTCTTCTCTTCTTGGCATCATCAGGAACATTATCATAAGGATAAAGCGCAATATCAATTCCCATAGGAACATTAGCATCCTTGAATACATATGGTATATTCTTAGTTCCAATTCTTGCTATCTCTGCATTATAGAAAGGAAATGTTTCCTGTGAATCTATATCAAGAACTACATACTTATCTGTGTATTTCTCTCTATATATCTTCAGAACCTTCTCATAATCATCTCTGAGCATTCCGATATCTATATCATCATCCCATGGAATAAATCCCTTATGTCTCTCAACTCCGATTGCACATCCCGCAAACAGGAAATATGAAAGTCCGTTCTCATCACATATTTTAATAAAGTCTTTAAACACCTCTAATTCTGCAAGCTGTAACTTTCTCAGAACCTTTGGATCATACTGTTCATTCTGGCTCATTGTCTTTTTCTATCCTTTCTAATCTGGTATAAGATATATCCCATCAATAATACGCCTAATAACACAACAAGTATCAGATAACCGAGTGCAGCTCCGTTAAGACCAAGTCTGCCTGTAATCGGATCCATAATAAGCAGTGCAACTCCGCACACAATAAGATACAGAATAGTCATGTATTTCTGCTTACGCATTATGGCAAGTACATAATAGAATATTATATTGACTGCATTAACGCCTCCACATAACAGAAGCAGAAGCAGTGTCATCTTGTAATCCTTAAGATTAACACCATAAAGCCATGACAGAACCGGTATTCCCAGTATATATGCCCCGACCTCACATATAAGTGTAAATCCTGCTATTATAGCAAACATCCTGAATATTATGTGCCAGAAATTCTTATACTTCTTCTCATAATAATTAACAGCCATTGATGTCTGCATCGGCTTAAATATTATACCACTAAACAGATTAATTACCATATTAGGCATGAATACCGCCGTATAATACAGCTGTGCTGCATCACCTAACATTCTGTCAACAGATAATTTCGATGAATTGATAATATAGTTACTTAAAAATGTGCTTATAGCAAGAGGCAGACACACTTTAAAAAGTACGAAAACCCTTCTGTAATCCCTGACAATACATATCTTAACCCTGCCTGCTGCAACAGATGCATCAAGACACAGAATTATAAGCAATGCAACTACATTCATACATATCAGAGAGAATATCAGATTTCTTGTTATAATTACTGTTACAACAAGAACAAGTATACTGAAGAATATCCTGTAAAACTCTGATTTACCGGACATATCTATTCTTTCTTCTTTCTGAAATTCACCTTCAAATGTATCAGCTACCGAATCAAGTATCTTAAATATACATACAAGCAATATAACAGTAACTTTCTCCGGACTGTATCCGTTAAATATAACGTATACTATACTCGTCAGGAATGTTATAAGACACATCATAAGTCTTAAAGTGAAATAATATCCAAAAGGATACTCATTCTTAACATCAGTAACCTGATATGTTCTTATTTCGAAATAGGCTATTGTAACAAGCCACTGTGCAATTGAAAGACCAATCGAGAACATTCCCGCTTTAGCCTCACCTAAGAAACGGCTTATAACAATTGTCATAACAAGCGTGGCAAGTGCGAAACATGCTGTTCCCATTGTAAACCAGATATATTTGTACTTATCTTCTGGTGTCTTATCCACACCCATTATTCTTGAAATAATATTCATATATACCTCTTAGTCTTTAAATTCCAATTTATATGGGTAATGATTCTTTCTCTTTTCAACTGGAGGAAGCTGCATATAATCTCCATATATCTTTCTTAACTTCTCATCTTCGTTGGCTGGAAGAGGCATCTTAATATCTTCAAAATCATACATCTGTAATGGATATATCTCATCCTTTACCATTATATGATAATATGGATCTGTATCAAATAAGAATGCCATTCTCTTAGTATCCACATCATTATATCTTGATGCAATCTTTAAGCATTTGCCAGCAATCCAGTTATGTGAAATTCTGAACACAACAAGTCCGGCATGAATAATTGCTGTTGCAATATGTGTTATCTTAGCCTTAACTCCCTTATAAGGAAGTACCGGGAATGCAACATGTCTGAGAATAAGAAGCTTGCTCCAGAACCAGGCAGCCTTAGCCTGCTTTTTAAGTTCTTCCTCATCATCTGATATATTATCAAGCGGATATACATCAAGGAATATTCCAAGATCACATTTGATATTCTTAAGAGGTTCCTCTATAAATGTTGTTCCTCTCATCATAATTCTTGTTGTCATCAATGGGTAATTCTTCATTGTTTCAACATTGGCAATTGAATACTTATCATTATAATCTCTCTTAAAGACTTCAATCATCTTGTCGAAATCTTTTCTAGGAAGCATTACATCAATATCATCATCCCATGGAATGAATCCTTTATGTCTTATTGCACCGATTCCTGATCCGGCATCACCAAACCATGTAAGATTATTCTCATCACACACTTTGATGAAATCTCTAAGGATTTCCATCTCTGTCTGCTGTACCTTTTTAAGGGTTACCTCATCGTATTCTTTCATCGTTAACTCCTATCCCTGCTTCATATTATTAGATTCTTCACTCTTGCTGTATGCCTTGGTAAGCATTTTGGCAATACATTTTGGCCAGAACTTCTGGTACATAATGTAATCTTCTTCAGATCTCTTATTATCATTAAGAATCTTAGTTGTCTCTGAGTCCTCATGTATTCTGTGATATGTGAGTATCTTATTACAGAATATAAAGTCTCCCTTAAGCTTTGATAATCTCTCCCATGCTTCCCAGTCTTCATCAGCTCTGAATCCATTAAGGAATACCTGCTTCATAAGATTAGGTCTGTAATATGTTGCTGATGGACAACATATTGGTGAGCCAAGCGATAACACTCTTCTTCTTATAAATCTGCTTCCCCACATTGCCTTTGGACGCATTATGAAAAGCATTATTCTCTTTACTTTAAGAATCTTGTTGGTTGTTACAATCTTGCCATTTCTTATCTCTGCATAATCTGTAAAGAACAGAAGTGGTCTTTTAGATTTTGCTGTATACGCTAACAGATTCTCAACATATTCAGGCGCATATTTATCATCCTGATGAGCTATAGTGACATAATCAGTCTGAGCCTTAGAGTAAGCAAAATTCCAGTCCTGTGTAATTCCACTTTCTCCCTCGTTGACATACACTTTTAAATTATATTTTGCTGCTATGTCATCAATATATTTACAAGGTGTAGATGTAGCAATAAACACCTCTGACTTTACAGTCTGTTCCATAAGTGATGTAATACACTCTTCGAGATATGGACTTTCCTTATAAGCACATATCGCAAATGTATGATTAGTATTGACACGTTCCTTTGTCATTATAGTTCCTCCAAACGCCTTGTTTTAAGCATATGTATCTTCATACAATCTTCTTACAGATACTCATTCTTTCCTTCTTCACGAAGCTTTGCAAGTACCTGTTTGATTTCGCCTGCATTCTCTTTAGTTGTAATAAGAGTTGCATCCTTAGTATCGACAACTACAATATCTCTTAAACCAACTGTGGCAATAAGTTTTTCGCCGCCTTCAATTACACAGCCCTTAGTATTAACTGCAACTACATTGCCGTTAATTACATTGCTGTTATCATCATTCTTCTTGATTCTTCCAACTGCAAGCCATGAACCTACATCATCCCATCCGAAATTACCAGGAAGTGTGTAGATAGAATCTGCCTTCTCCATAATTCCGTAGTCAACTGACTGTGACTCAAGATTAGGGAACTCTGCTTCAAGCACTGCATTTTCATCAGCTGTTCCAACTGCTGCCTTAATCTTTAATAAGCCCTCATATGTATCAGGCATGAACTTCTTAAAGCAGTCTAATATTGTAGATACCTTCCATACGAACATTCCACTGTTCCACAGATATGTTCCGTCAGCAAGGTATGATTTGGCTGTCTCGAGGTCTGGCTTCTCAACGAACTTCTCAACTGAATAAGCATTATTCTTCTTATCAGCCTGATTATACTTGATATAACCATAGCCTGTCTCTGGATAATTAGGAGTAATACCAACTGTTACAAGGTTAGCGCCCTCCTCTGCAATCTGAACCGCTTCTTTAAATGTATCTGCAAATACTTCATTGTTCTTGATAAGGTGATCTGAAGGAAGAACAATCATAACTGCATCCTCATATTTGCTTGCAACATGAACTGCTCCAAGACCTACACATGGTGCTGTATTTCTTCCAATAGGCTCACATAAGATATTCTCCTCTGGAATTCCAGGAAGCTGCTGCTTTACAAGTTCTCTGTAGTTCTTGTTAGTTGCAACATATACATCCTTAATATCAACCAATGGGCTGATTCGCTCAACTGTGAGCTGTATCATAGTCTTTCCGTCATCTGTAAGAGAAAGAAACTGCTTTGGCATATTAACACGGCTCTTTGGCCAGAAACGTTCTCCCTTACCACCTGCCATAATAAGTGCTGTAGTCTTCATATCGTCCTCCTTATTGTGCAATATTATCTTCATCATTAATCACGATACTTGCCTGCGCATCGTAATATTTACCATTAGCTCTGATAGCACATCTGTATGTGCCGCTTTCCATATCTGTTGTATCTATTCCACAGAAGAATGGTGCATAATTAATATTCTTATCTGCACCTTTTCTCAGATGAAATACTCTGTCACATACCGACTGTGCCTTAATCTTATAACAATTCTGTTCATTCCACAGAAAAATTACGGGATTATAATACACTTTATTTCCGTTATATGCAAATCCCCTCAGCTGCATATCATCATGATACCCGGTTTCTGTCACTCTTACTTCCGGTGATACCATATAACCTGTTGAAGGCTTTAATCTGTCAGCTTTCTGAGGTTTTCTGTATATCACAGAATATATCTCATCTCCAAATCTATAGTTATTCTCTGTCTGTGTAAGAAGCGGACTATAGAATGGATCGTATTTCTCAAGTTCAGGATGTTTCTCATATGTCATATCTCTTGCATGCATATTACGTCTGTTCTTCTCTTCATCAACTTCATCATCACCTCTTGAGAATGACTCATGATGAAAAAGAACCACATCATTTCTTAAGACATTATAATATCCCTGTTCATACAGAGTCAGACATATATCAACATCATTATGTGTCACTTCAAATGCTTCATCAAATCCGCCAGCTTTATCAAACTTAGTCTTCTCAAGCATAAAGCATGCTCCCGTAACACACAGACAGTCATAATCTGCGTAATTTCTGTGAGCCTTGACATTCCTATCATCAACTGCCTTGGCATACAGATGTGCAAAACAGCTTGATTCATAATTAATTACACCCACATGCTGGATATATGACGAATCGGGATACAGAAGCTTTGCACCAACTGCACCTGTACTTTCCTGCTTTGCCTGTCCGGCAAGTACTGAAAGCCAGTCTGTATCTTCATAATCCTGTCCAATTATTTCAATATCATCATTAAGGAACAGCAACAGATTACCTTTTGCTTTAGATGCTCCGGTATTACACATATGTGAGAAATTAAATTCTGCTTTTTCATACACATATGATGCCTGTCCTTCAAATGTATCTACAAGCTTCTCATATTGTTTTCTGTTGCCTTCATTACTTCCATTATCAACAACAACAATTTCGTAATTAATATATTTCGTAAACTTACGGATACTCTGTAAACAGCATTTTAATATGTCCGGATTGTCCTTTGATGGAATAATTATGCTTACCAGATCATGTTCATCAGGAATGTAATGTACATGTTCAACTTCCGAATCATGCTTATCTTCTACAATATTCACATTAATGCCTGACCTTTTAAGAAGCATTTGCTTAAAAGCTGTCGTCCTGCCAGCAGCAGTCCGGTCTGATTTAATATCTGTTCTTATGTCCTTAACAAGCACCTGATGGATATGTCCAACATCTGCCATCTTACACTCTGAAAGAATCATCAAAGACAGTTCATAATAATTAACCTCGTCTCCTGCACCATGATTCTTAATACATTCATTAACTGCATCAATAAGAATATCCTTCTTTGCAACCAATGCATCCCCGATATAATTGTAAGATAACAGTGTATCCCATGAATAATCAGGCTTACAATCGGGAAGTCCGCATCCGGCTTCCTGATTATAATTTTCCGAATCAGTGTATATATAGCTAAGACTGCGTCCTGCCCTCTTCTGAGTTCTTATATAATGTGAGACAATTGCTGTATAATCTTTAGCAAATTCACAGCTTTCATCACACACGGCTATATATTCAGCATCCATTCCAGACATTGCTGCCAGCATGCTTTCATAGCTTCCACTATGTCTGCATATTGCTGTGCAGTCTGCCTTGTTATCAGTAATACGCTGCTTTGGTGCAATATTCTTCTGATAAATGCCATAAGCCTTAGCATCTGTCATATTCTGATGCAGCTTCTGTGACAATGCATATCCGAATGTCCTAAAGCCTTCTTTTCCAATAATCTGCGCTGCTCTCGTTAAAAACATCTTTACCTCTGATAATTACTCTAATTCCAGTGTATACGATTCTGTATTAAGAGGGAAATTCCTGTTATAGAAAGGATCTCCTTCATCTAATTCTTTCTGCCATTTGCTCTTGAATGTGTCAATCTCGCCCTTAAATCTTAACTGCTTTTCTTCAGTATCTTCATATCCTCTTGACTTGGATTCATAATGATACCACTGTGAAAATGCATCATAAACCACAAGATATCCCTTGCTTCTGACTTTCATACAGAAATCAACATCATTGAATGCAACAGCATATTCTTCACATAAACCGCCAACCTCGTTATAGATATCCTTGGATATCATAAGGCATGCAGCTGTAACTGCAGAATAATCGCTTGAAAGATATGCTCTTGACATATATCCGTACTGGTTAGCATCCAGTCCGATAAATGCATGTCCTGCAATTCCGCCAAGTCCGATAATTACACCGGCGTGCTGGATTGTTCCATCCGGATACAATAACTTGGCACCAACGATTCCTACATCCGGACGCATACAGTAACCAAGCATGTCTGATATAGAATCCGGAGCAATCATCTCAGTATCATTATTAAGAAGTAAGATGTAATCACCCTTTGCTTCCTTAACACCGAAATTATTAATTGCAGAATAGTTAAATCCACTCTTCCACATCAACACCTTAACATTAGAATATTCCTTCTGGATACTGTCATAATATTCAAATGTTTCTTTCTCTGTACTGTTATTCTCAACAATAATAACTTCTATGTTCTTATAAGTATTGACATTAAACAGTGAACGTACACATTTATCAAGATCATCAATATGATCCTTGTTAGGAATTACAATCGAAACAAGCGGCTTGCCCGGTGTTTCGTATATAACCCTGCTTCCTCCGAATAACTTGCTGAGTTCAACCTTAGCTGGTATTCCAAGTCTCTTAAGATGATCCTCAACAGCCTTTCTTCCTGCTTCATGGCAGTATGCCTTACTTGCCGGATTAGCTGCTGTAGAATTATCATGCATTCTCCAATGATATAATATCTTGGCAATATGTTCAGTCTTACGGGCTTTCTCAGTACATCTTAATATAACATCATAATCCTGTGCGCCGTCATACTCAGCCTTAAAGCCACCAATTTCTTTAAGAAGTTCTGTCTTAACACAGAAGAAATGTGTTATATAGTTATGTGATCTTAACAGATCAATGTTGTAATCTGTCTTGAAATTAGGATCAACATTAATCCAGTCTGGTCCTAATATCTTGTCTTCATCTGTGTATACAGCATCAACCATCTTATCCTGAAATGCCTTAACAACTTCATATAAAGCATCTGGCTCTAATGTGTCATCATGATCAAGAAGACCTGTTATCTCACCGTCAGCCAGTTCAAGTGCAGCATTAGTATTGCCTGCAATTCCCTTATTGCTGTCTAACAGCTTATATATAATTCTTGAATCTTTCTTATGATAATCTTCAAGAACCTTCTCCAGCTTTGCATTACCACAGCTTCCATCTGCTATACAAAGCTGCCAGTTGCTGTATGACTGGTCAATTACTGACTGGATCATCTCTTCAAGATACTTAATAGGTGTATTGTATGTTGGAACAATAATACTTACCTTCGGTTCATAAGCAAACTTTGCCTTCTTCTGATTATCCAGCTCTTCCTGTGTAGCCTTATGAATTGCGAACCACTTCTTATATATCTCAGCCTGATCCATAACACCATATAATCCGCCATATACATACTCTTTAAGATCTTTAAATCCGTATAATCTTATATGATGACAGAGGCGTGCCACATTATGTGGTGTGATAGCCTTAATCATTCTCTTGGTCTTATCTATATTGTAAATTCTTCTCTGTCGCTTAATCTCTTCATCTACATTAATGTCGATATTCTTGACATCTGACTTAAAATGTAATACATATCCCGGCTTTTCATCTATTGTGATAGTGAATCCAACGGCTTTCTTCTCATCTTCTGTATAACCATTAGCAATTAAATCCAGACGTTCACAGCGCATGTTCTTGAATTCAAGCGGATTATTATTGACATCTGTCATATCGATTGTCACATCGCCTTCCTGTGCAACAACCCATCCTGCTACTCTGTAAACATGCTTGTCATCAGTAGTCTTTTCTGGCCATATTCTGTCTATATTATACTGTAATATCTGATCCTGTATTGTATATACAACATCCTTCTCATCAGCACATGCAATCTGGCTTCTTACACCTGCATCAACGACATATAGTTCAATGCTCTTAACATCGCTCTTATTAACATCCGCCTTAATAATGAATCCTATCTTACAGTCTCTCTTAAGATTATTACTTATAAGAAGATCCAGCTTGTCTTCTCTTGTTATATGCTCGACGCTGCACTCTGTCTTCTTGCCATTAATAAGTAATTCAAATGAATAATCATCAAAATCCTTTGGAATATACCAGCCTGCAATTCTGATATGAAGTTTTCCCTGATTATCTGAAAGCTGTACATTAATTACATTATCACTTTTTTTCATAGCCACTACCTTTCAATTAACAGTTCTTCCATGTATGTTCAATTCTTGCAACACCCATATCTTCAATTCCTGATACAACATTAAATCTTGCTGCTTCTTTATAATAATCGATTGGTGTTCCATCTGCCTTCTCAAGTACTATATCAACCCAATACTGACTTCTTGCAAGCGTCATGCTGGCAAACTCGATAACAATCTTTCCATCCTTCTCAAGGTCAAATGCATCAAGTCTGTCTATCTTAGTGCTGCTTCCGCTGCATAACTGTCCATCAATTCTGTAAATCATATATCTTGCATGAACATCTTTAACAGGAGTCTCTACAGAATAATCAATCTCTATTACAGCTTTTCTTCCTGTTTCAAGAGTTTCTGTTCTCTTGCCATCATCACAAGATAAGATAACGTCATTAATTCTTGCCTCAAAACTTCCGTAACGTTTGTCGTTACCACCTTCTTTATTCTCTTCCTCAGCCTTCTTAAGTCTTCTCTGCTCAGCTTCGATTCTTAAGATTCTGGCTCTTTCCTGCTCATCCTTGCTTAATCTTTCCTGATTCATATAATCAAGATAAGCAATATCAACCTCTCTTGGGTCACCTTCCTGCTCAATCTGGCCATCTTTAATCCAGATTGATTTATCACATATCTCTTCAATCTGTCCAAGTGCATGTGATACGATAATAATAGTTGTTCCATTAGCCTTAATCTCTCTTAACTTGTTGAAACATTTTGCCTGGAAATTCGCATCACCTACGGCAAGAATTTCATCAATAAGAAGAATATCTGCATTAACATTAATTGCTACTGAGAACGCAAGTCTCATGTACATACCTGATGAATATGTTCTTACAGGATTATCAATAAACTGCTGTAATTCTGAAAACTCGATAATATCTTCAAGTCTCTCATCTATCTCTTTCTTAGTAAGACCGAATATGGCAGCATTAGTATATATGTTCTCTCTTCCGCTCATATCAGGGTGGAATCCTGCACCAAGCTCAAGAAGACTTGAAACTCTTCCGCACATCTCGATAGAACCGCTGTCAGGATATATAATCTTAGTTAACAGCTTAAGTGTTGTACTCTTACCACAGCCGTTTCTTCCGATAAGGCCTACTGCCTCACCCTTCTTTACTGTAAAGCTTATGTCATTAAGAACAACTCTGTTTTCATATCTGTTTCTCTTCCAGAACAGCATTTTCTCTTTAAGTTCATTGCCCTTATCAAAATACACTTTAAAGCTCTTGGATACATTCCTTACTTCAATTGAATTCTCATTGTTAAGCATACTTATCTCACTTTCTTAAACATTAAAACTCTTCTGCGAATCCGCGCTGAAGTCTTCTGAATATAATTGCTCCCAGAATAACGAAAACAACGCCTGTTATAACTGCAACCAATAATGTAGACAGATCTGGAATCTGCTTATAGTAAAGAATCTGTCTGTATATATTGATGATTGGTGTCATTGGATTTAAGTTGAATATTGTCTTTAATATCTGTGGAACATTAGCATTCTCTACCATATCAACACCGTACATAACAGGTGTCATATACTGTAATGCCATAACTACAATTCCAAGAATGTACTGTAAATCTCTAAGATAAACAGTAAGTGCAGATACTATAAGTCCAATTCCAAGACATAATATATATTCAACAATCATTACAACAGGAAGATATAATAATGCAACCGGATTAATTCCTCTTCCTGAGATAAGAAGTACGATAAATACAACAACAAATGTAAGAATCATATTAATGAATGCACTTGTTACTGTAGATATTGGAATAACTTCTCTTGGGAAATATATTTTCTTAACCATATTAGATTCACGCATTATACATGTTGAACCATCCTGAACACTTGAGCCGAAAAACATCCATGGTACAAGTGCTACGAAAAGGAACAGGTAATACTGCTCATAATTAGCTCTCATAATTATTGAGAAAACCAGCGTAAATACTAAAAGCTGTAACAGCGGGTTAATAAATGTCCACATAAATCCGAGCATTGAGCCCTTGTATCTTCCTCGTAAATCTTTCTTTACCAGAGAAAATATCATCTCTCTGTATTCATACATTTCCTTTAAATGTTTCATAAATCCTCCATTTAATTATGGCTGTTAGAAATTCGCATATAAGAATCCGCTTCCAGCGTCACTTGCGTATCCCAGAACAAATATTGCTACTATAAGACCGTAATATATAAGCCATCTTACGGCTATCGGTTTTGCTGCTACTGCAGCTCTTATCTGTACTCCTCTTTCTTTGAGGATGCTTATTATCAATACAACTATACATCCTGCTGCCAGAATTATGTAATCTGCCGGCTTTAAACCGATACTATTAAACATGCCTGCATTAAGCTGGTCAAACCTTAAGTCTGTAATCATTCGTTTTATCATTCTGATTGCAGATCCCATACCTGCTGCACTGCAATCGAATACCCATCCGATATTGACAAGTATAAATGTTCTTAATATCTGTACACACTGCCACCACTTCTTGTGTGGGTCAATATGACATGCATGTAAACATTTCTTATAAAGAGGTTCTGCAAGATTACTGAATGCTATTATTACACCATTGTACATACCATACATGATGTAACGCCACTCTGAACCATGCCATATACCTACTATAAAGAATATCAGAAGATTAGAAAGACATATAGGAAGCGTCTTTCCAACATGGTCACCAAGATGCTTCTTTCCCCACTTGCCAAACTTGTTCATAGCCTTTGACAGACAGAATGGATAGAATACATAATCCTTCATCCATGTACCAAGTGTGATATGCCATCTTCTCCAGAATTCACCGATTGATTTACTGAAATATGGCTGTCTGAAGTTCTCGTCCATAGTTACACCAAAAAGCTGTGCAACACCGATTACTATATCTATTCCACCTGAGAAATCCGCATATAACTGGATTGAATACATAAGCACAGCAATTATCGCCATTGCTCCACCGTATTCATCAGGCTTGATAAATATTGCATTAACAAATACTCCTGACCTGTCTGCAAGAATCATCTTCTTGAACAGACCCCAGAATATTCTCTGAATACCAAACTGTATATTCTGAAGATTAAATGAATTGCCTGCAAAAAGAGTTTTTCCAAGCTTATCAAATCTTCCAATAGGTCCCTGCATAATCTGTGGGAAGAACGATACGAAAAGACCTATCTTGAAAGGATTCTTTTCTGCTCTGTATTTTCCCTGATATATGTCAATAACATAAGATATTGACTGGAATGTGAAGAATGATAAACCAAGAGGCATTACATAATTGCTTAATGCATACACAGTTTTGTCAATTCCTATCTTATTAAGAACCGCTGTGATATTACCTGTGATAAAACCACCGTATTTTAATACTGCAAGAACTCCGAAATTAATAAGCATTGCTATTACAAGAATTATTCTCTTCTTATACTTAACAGAATTCTTAAGTTTCTTCTTCTGTTCCCTGTCAATCTCTGCTTTGTGTTCTTTCAGATATACATCTGACTTATCCTGTATGTGTTCCATTGCTAATGCCGCCAGATATATAACAAGCGATGCTGCAACCATGAACAGACTATTCTTCACATTGAATGAAAAATAATACAGATAACTTAACACCAGTAACCATACCCATCTTACTTTAGATGGAAGTATATAATATATAACTACTCCAATTAATATAAAAATCCAAAATAACGCTGTTGTAAATGACATTTTATTTCTCCACTACCCCGTACAATCCTGCATCAGTATTATACATTTCCTGATATGAACTGTAGAAATATTTATTGATATCTCTTGCTCCCTGCTTGTGTTCCTTGATTACTTTACCAAGAAGTTCTGAATAATTCTTTGCAAAATCTCCATTCATATGACCTTCTTTATCAACAAAATCTGAATCTGTTCTTGGCAATACATCCTGTCTTGCCATGTTAAAATCATAATAGAACACACCATTATCAGCAAGCAGCTTATTAATTGTATCATGGACATTCTCCATATGAAGAGTTCCTACACTGCTTGGAGTTATCGGAGACGTTACTGCGATAAGATCAATGTCATTATCCCTGCAATATTTTATTATCTTATTGAGGTACTTTAAAGGATATCCTGTAACCTGTTCTGTACTTCTTGCACTCCAGCTTTCTATAAGCTTCTGTCCTGCAAGCTCACCTCTGACAGGATTAATATAGAAATATCCTCTTCCAACATAAGTTCCTCCATCTACATTAAGTGAACTTATATCAGCTTCTTTATATTCTTCAGATAATTTCTGTTCAACATTCTCTTTTATATCTGATGGCTCATAACTGCACACAAGATCCCTTGTAAATACATTTCTGACATCAATATACTTAAGATTATCATACAGATACTGCCACTTGACATATGAACCCCAGTTCATCTGGCACTGGATAAACTGTTCAGTATAGAACCCTTCTTTAGGAGGATTGAAATAATACTGATAATCAATATCAAGAATTACCGTCTTGATATCGTTAGTTCTGCATGTCTCTTCAAGCACATAATATGAATCTTTTACTGTTTCTCCCGGAATTGCCATATTAATCGAATATGTTCCTGCATTCTTGTCAATCTGCTCCGGGTCAGATGAAGCTCTTGCATGAGATGCCCCGATTACAACTGTATCATAATCAGTATCTTTATCCTTAACACACACATTTCTTAAAATGTAATTAACATAACCTGTCTGAACACAGGCAAAATCAATCACTCCCATTATAAGTGCAAGTCCTGCTAAGAATACCACGCATCTTAGTATTGGTTTAAACTTTTTCATAACTACCTTCTATATTGTCTCTTATAAAGAATATCAACTGTTGATAATATTACTAATCGATTACCTTGTCAATCAACTTTCTTCATGTATTTTCTTTAGTCTGTCGCTGACTATATCAGCCGAGCGCTTATAAGCCAGATGTTCTTTGGCAAACTTCTGTCCATTCTCTGCCATTCTCTGGTAGAACTCCTTATCCTCATAAAGTCTTCTCATATAGTCTGCTGCCTCATCAACATGTGCATCAGCCCATACGTTACCCTTCTTGAACGGCTCGTAGTCCTTATCAAGCTCTATCATGTCGTAACCAACCATGCATGCTGTGTCACTGTTCATAAACTCTGTGTTACCTGACCAGTTAGTTGCAATAACAGGAGTTCCAACGTACATTGACTCAGCCATAACAAGTCCGAAGCCTTCTGAACGGTGAAGTGAAACATACACATCCACATCTGCAAGAAGTGTATTAACTTCACATCTTCCCATATGACCACACATATAATAAATGTTGTCGCTGTCTTCAATAACTGAACTTATAATCTTCTCATCATCCGCAGATAATTCTGCTTCGCTTATCTTAATAACAAGTCCGACATTCTTATACTTTTCTTTAGTCTGCTCGTCTTTGCAGAATGCTTCCTTAAATGCTTTGATAGCAGCAAGCGGATTCTTTCTTTCCATAACACTTCCGCTGTTATACATAACAAGGAATAAGAACTTGTCTTCTGGCAGATTAAAATGCTTTCTGTCATATTTAACAACATCTGTCTCTGGTGCAACACAGTGTGGCACAGTTATTACCGGCTTGTCTGTGTATTTCTTCAAAGTATTCGTAACAAAATCAGACGGTGTCCAGACTTCATCAACAAGCTTGAATGCCGGAAGCCACTCTTCCGGAAATGTCTCTAATTCCCATGCCCAGTATCCAATATTGTATCTGTAGTCCCATACTTCCTTGCCAAGACTTAAGTAAGCTACCATGAACTCACTTGCGTTAACATGAATAATATTAACATCATAGGGAAGTTCCTCTGTCAGTCTGTCATCATAAGTATCATTAGCTCTTGAACCTCCTGGCGGAACAAAGAAATCTCTTATTACATGAGGTTCTTCATTCTCATCAAGCAGCCTGCACATGATTCTTGCGCTCTGACCAAGACCGTTATCGCCTTTAATATTACCTATTATATTGGCTCCACATTTGTATCTTCCTGGCTCATACTTTTCAATAGAATCAGCCGAAAGCTTGTCTGTAGCATTATTAATTATTCCTGCTTTCATCTTACTTAAAAGCTTCATTGGAATAACCTTTGTAAGTACAGGTCTTAATGCTTCTCCGGTATTAAGAAAAAATTTTGATAAACCCATAATATCCTCTTCTATCCTATCTGTTATCCATCTGACCGTTAATAAAGTCTCTTACCATTCCACCGAGTCTTTCCGGTGTATACTTGTCCAAAGCATTCTTGTATGCTTTCTCATCAACGATTCCTGAATTAATCTTCTCATCTATATTCTTCATTCCATTGGCAAGGCTTATAACCTTATCGTCATCATCGCCTGAAAGACTGAATCTCTCAACACAGTCACCTACTACCTCGTCAAATATCTTAAGATTACTTGCAAGTATCGGCTTATTATGCTTCATAACCTCTAATATAGGCATTCCAAATCCTTCCGCCATAGACGGGAACACAAAGCATGAACAGTTGTTATACAGGTCATATCTTGTAGTATGTGACACATAACCAAGATAGGTAAGACCTTCAACTTCCGTAAGTGCTGTCTCAAGAAGCTGCTCAATATCATCCTCCTGCATCTTTCCCGCAAGAATAAGAGGTCTTGTTCCGCCTTCTTCCCTGTATCTTCTGTACGCTTTAATAAGGATATCAACACCCTTACGCTTTTCCATATTACCTACATATAGGAAATAATTCTCATCCTTAGGTGGTACATATCTTGTAAGCGGATTAGATATAATGTAGGCATTGCAGCTTGGAATCTTCTTAGCTTTAGGGAAATACATCTCTGTATCATCCTTAGTCTGCTCAGAATTATACAGAATCATATCTGTATGTCTTAAAGTCACTCCCAGATTAAGCTTGAAATAATAGCTGTATACTTTTCCAAAATATCTTACATACTGAATCGGGAACATATCATGTATTGTGATAAGTGTCTTAAAACTGCCACCCAGATTAATAGGAATAATCGAATTAACTTCCCAGAATATATCTGGGTTAACCTGCTTTAACGCTTTCTTTATAAATGCGAAATAAGCATACACACCTGCACTTCTATATACAGGCTTTCCCCATTCAATAACCTTTAATCCTCTTGCTTCAAATCTCTTAATATATTCACTCTCTTTAACATCAGTAAAGAGTACCCATTCAAATTCATCATACGTTATGAGCTGTTCTAAGAAATCATTCAGATACATGCCCACACCGCTTGGTCTGCTTCCTAAAGTCCTTGCATCTACTGCAATCTTTAATCTCTTCATATCTGTATTCCCTGCCCCCAATAAACAATTATTCTATCAGAGTATTTCCATAATACGCATGTTCAAACTACCCCTGTAACAAAACATGCTTCTTTTGATTTTACCATATTATAGATATAATTGCTATACATTATTTTCTGCATACAAATACGCCCGCCTCTTTAGTTATTCTCATCGGCTTTACAAGTTTCTTCTCTACATATTTCTTGAAATCTGTATACTTATCAACAAGATACTCTTTCTGATTACCATGACATGATAATATATAATCTACCAGTGGTTCTGCTTCATCAACAACAAGGGCATCTTCATAATCCCTTCTCTCAACCTCCGAAAAATGTTTCTTTAAAATCTTATCTCCATCATCAAGTCCGAATTTTTCAAAAAGCTTATCAGCCTCCAGCGCAATCCGCTTATCATATCCTGAAACAAGCCTGCTTATCTCCTGCATATGTCTGCTGCCATATGTACTGCACACAAGCACCCCTCCTGGCTTTAATACGCGTGCAATCTCATCAAGTGCCTTATTAACATTCTTACAATAGAACAGCACATGATTGGCAATTACAAGATCATATGATTCATCTTTCGCCCCCGTCTTCTCACATGAAGCCACTTTAAGCCTGAACGATACATCAATATCTCTTTCTTTCCAGCTCTCTGTTGCTTTCTTTACATTTCTTCTGGCATCACTTATCATGCCCTCTGATATATCTGTCAGCTCAACTGTTATGCTCTTTCTTCTCTTTCCCGGAAGCTCATTTCTCTTTCCAGTCATAGCAAGCTGGCCTATATTGTCAACCCACAGAGTCCCGTCCCCGCATCCGATTTCAAGAATTCTCATTCCCTTGACAATACCACACTGCTCATATACCCACGGAAACCACCCCTGCTTATTAACAGAAAACTGGTTGTGAAGATTAATTCTCGCAGATATATTTCCCGCATTAAGGTACTGGTTCTTCATGCTGTCTTCCATATTAGTAAGATGGATAATCTCCAGCATATTGCTCCAGTCAACTCCTTTTCCTTCATTAATAGAGTCTTCTGTTTCTTCAATCGCCTTGCACACAAGCTGCATCTGTGTAATCTTATCCTGTATCATACGTTTCTGCAGTTCAAGTGAATTCTTAAGCACATGATAATCCGAATCACCGATTGTCATATTTCTTATATCATCCAGTGTGAATCCAAGATATTTAAGCAGTAGTATCTGCTGTAATCTTGTAAAATCTGAATCCGTATAAAATCTCACCCCCTCATCCGTAAGAAGTGACGGTTTTAATATATTCTGCTGGTCATAATATCTTATAGTCCTCACAGAAACATTTGCTTTCTTCGCGAATTCTCCTGAAGAATAATACCCCTCTCTATGCATATAAGTAACCTTTCCTAGTCTGCAGACTTTACACAACAGACTATTTTAAAAATTTTCCAAAAAACACTTGAAGGTGACGTTACGTCATCTTTTATTATATACCTGACTTAAAAAATGTCTACTTGAAAATTAACATAACAAAGTAACAATCAATGATGTAAAACAAGGAGGAACTTCATTCATGAAGGGTATTATTTTAGCTGGTGGTTCTGGCACACGCCTTTATCCACTTACAATGGTAACTAGTAAACAGCTTCTTCCAATCTATGATAAGCCAATGATTTATTATCCACTCTCAGTTCTTATGAGTGCTGGTATCAGAGATATTCTTATCATCTCTACACCACAGGATACTCCAAGATTCAAAGAGCTTTTAAAGGACGGAAGCCAGTTTGGTGTTAACCTTACTTACGCTGTACAGCCAAGCCCAGACGGACTTGCACAGGCATTTATTATCGGTGAGGAATTCATTGGCGATGACACTGTTGCCATGGTTCTTGGTGATAATATATTTGCAGGACACGGTCTTAAGAAGAGACTTAAGGCAGCTGTTGAGAACGCTGAATCAGGAAAGGGCGCAACAGTATTTGGTTACTACGTTGATGATCCTGAAAGATTTGGTATCGTTGAATTTAATAATGAAGGAAAGGCTATCTCAATTGAAGAAAAGCCAGCACAGCCAAAGAGCAACTACTGTGTAACAGGTCTTTACTTCTACGACAACAAGGTTGTTGAGTACGCTAAGAACTTAAAGCCATCTGCAAGAGGCGAGCTTGAGATTACTGATCTTAACCGTATCTACTTAGAGAAGGGTACTTTAAATGTAGAACTTCTCGGACAGGGATTCACATGGCTTGATACAGGAACACATGAAAGTCTTGTAGAAGCTACTAACTTCGTTAAGACTGTTGAGACTCATCAGCACAGAAAGATTGCCTGCCTTGAAGAAATCGCTTACTTAAACGGCTGGATTACTAAGGATGAAGTTCTCAAGGTATATGAGGTATTAAAGAAGAACCAGTATGGTCAGTACTTAAAGGATGTCTTAGACGGCAAGTATGTCGACAAGCTTCATGAATAATTAAGTACACATTTTAAATATTAAGGAGATTAATTATGACAATTATCGTTACCGGTGGAGCCGGATTTATCGGAAGTAACTTTGTATTTCACATGTTAAACAAATACCCAGACTACAGAATCATCTGTCTTGACTGCCTCACATACGCAGGTAATCTTTCAACTCTTGAGCCTGTTATGTCTAACCCTAACTTCAGATTTGTTAAGGAAAGCATCACAGACCGTGAAGCTGTTTACAAGCTTTTCGAAGAAGAGCATCCAGATATGGTTGTAAACTTCGCTGCTGAGTCACACGTTGACCGTTCTATCGAGAACCCAGAAGTTTTCCTTACAACTAATATTCTTGGTACTCAGGTTCTTATGGATGCCTGCAGAAAGTACGGTATCCAGAGATACCATCAGGTATCTACTGATGAAGTATATGGCGATCTTCCACTTGACAGACCTGACCTTTTCTTCACAGAGGAGACTCCAATCCATACATCAAGCCCATACAGCTCATCAAAGGCTGGTGCAGACTTACTTGTTCTTGCTTACCACAGAACTTATGGACTTCCTGTTACTATTTCAAGATGCTCTAACAACTATGGTCCATACCACTTCCCAGAGAAGCTTATCCCTCTTATGATTGCTAACGCTCTTAACGATAAGCCACTTCCAGTTTATGGTGAAGGTCTTAACGTTCGTGACTGGCTCTATGTTGAGGATCACTGCAAAGCTATCGACCTTATCATCCACAAGGGACGTGTTGGTGAAGTTTACAACGTTGGTGGACACAACGAGAAGAGAAATATTGATATCGTTAAGCTTATCTGCAAGGAACTTGGCAAGCCTGAATCACTTATCGTTCATGTAGGTGACAGAAAGGGACATGATATGCGTTACGCTATCGACCCAACTAAGATTCACAATGAATTAGGATGGCTTCCAGAAACTAAGTTCGAAGATGGTATCAAGAAGACAATCCAGTGGTATCTTGATAACAAGGAATGGTGGGAAACAATCATTTCTGGCGAATATCAGAACTACTATGAGAAAATGTACAGCAACCGCTAATTAACACATTTATTCTGTAAGGAGATTGGACATGAAGATATTAGTTACAGGCGTTGGCGGTCAGCTCGGCCACGACGTTATGAATGAACTGATAGGCAGAGGTCATACAGGCGTTGGCAGCGACATCGCACCTGAATATTCAGGAATTGCTGATGGAAGCGCTGTCACAACAGCCGAATATGTACCTATGGATATAACTGATGCTGCTCAGGTTTCTGAAGTTATCACTAAGGTTTCACCTGATGTTGTAATTCACTGTGCAGCATGGACAGCTGTTGATGCTGCTGAAGATGATGATAAGAAAGCCAAGGTTAAGGCTATCAATGCAGATGGTACTCAGAATATTGCCAATGTCTGCAAGGAACTTGACTGCAAGATGGTATACATCAGTACTGATTATGTATTTGACGGTCAGGGTGAAACACCTTGGGAACCAGACTGCAAGGACTACAAGCCTCTTAACGTATATGGAGAGACTAAGCTTGCCGGAGAACTTGCTGTTTCTAACACTCTTGATAAATACTTTATCGTGCGTATTGCATGGGTATTCGGTGTTAATGGAAAGAACTTTATTAAGACTATGCTTAATGTTGGAAAGACTCATGACGAAGTCCGTGTTGTCAACGACCAGATTGGTACTCCAACTTACACTTTAGATCTTGCAAGACTTCTTGTTGATATGGTTGAAACTGACAAATACGGTTACTACCACGCAACTAATGAAGGCGGTTATATTTCATGGTATGACTTCACTAAGGAAATCTACGCACAGGCAGGACTTTCTACTAAGGTTACACCTGTTACTACTGCTGAGTACGGCATTTCCAAGGCAGCAAGACCTTTTAACAGCCGTTTAGATAAGAGCAAGCTCGTTGCTAACGGATTCACTCCACTTCCAACATGGCAGGATGCTCTTCACAGATTCTTAAAAGAAATCGGGGAAATCTAATCCGATTATAAACATTATTATATAAGCATTACTATACAAGCATTATTATATAATGCATTACTATACAAGGAGATTTTATCATGGGACAGATTACAGTTGAAAAGAATGTCGCAGGTATCGAGGGACTTTGTGTCATCACTCCTGCTGTTCACGGCGATAACCGTGGATATTTTATGGAAACATACAGCCAGCGTGATATGGAAGAAGCTGGAATCGATATTAACTTTGTTCAGGACAACCAGTCTATGAGTACTAAGGGTGTTCTTCGTGGTCTTCATTTCCAGAAGCATTTCCCACAGACTAAGCTTGTAAGAGCTATCAAGGGTTCTGTTTTTGACGTAGCTGTTGACCTTCGTACAGATTCTGAAACTTACGGAAAGTGGTACGGAATCCTCCTCACAGAGGAGAATAAGAAGCAGTTCCTTATCCCTAAGGGATTCGCACACGGCTTCCTCGTTCTTACTGATACAGCAGAATTCTGCTACAAGTGTGATGACTTCTATCATCCTAACGATGAAGGCGGTCTTGCATGGAACGACCCTGCAATCGGCATTGAATGGCCAGAGCTTACAGGCACTTACAACGGCTCAGCTTCAGGCGAAGGCTATGCTTTAAGCGATGGAACAAAGCTTAACTTAAGTGACAAGGACCAGCTTTGGGACACACTTGAGAATACATTTAAGTTTGACTAATTGGGATATTATATATTTCTAGATTTTATCCGGTTCTAAATATATTTCCGATTTTGAATATATTTCCGGTTTTCAGGGGAGATTAGCATGTTTTTCGCACTACGTTGCCGAAAGACCTACTAATCTCCTCTTTTTTGTTTAATTAGTGTGCTTTTTCATATCTCTTTCTGCCTCTTCAGATAGAATTCACCTACCAATCTACATATTTCTCGCCTTTTTGTAGGTCTTTTTTTCCCGCCCTGACTCTGAATCTGCTGTTGAAAGACCTACGAATTACACAGCTTGGCATAATTTCGTAGGTGTTCTCTCTTCCACTAACTTCTTTGCGGCTTTATTTAACCTACTATTTATCAAGCTTTCTTACATTTTGTGGGTTTTCTTCCTTCTGGCAACTTCTTTTTCTTATTATTTCACCTACTAATTATCAGACTTTCTTACGTTTCGTGGGTATCATATTTTACAACAACTTTTTTCCTGTTTTATATGACCTACTATTCAAGAATTTTTTCCACACCTAGTAGGTTTATTAATTGAACGCAACTCTTTTACACCTTATCGTACATGCACTAAGTGTTCCTTCAATCAGTTATCTTTATATTTTATTTATATTTTTAATATTGCTTTTCTTTGAATTGTATTATATAT
>CAVBPJ010000029.1:0-33364 GCA_963597265.1 Evtepia sp.
GTTGACATTACATGGATGTGATGATATTATAATCAAGTCGTCAGCGAGCAGCGAACGACACGAAAACAAAACAAGCAGTCGTGGCGGAATTGGCATACGCGCTAGACTAAGGATCTAGTCCATATTGCTTGGGTGCGGGTTCAAGTCCCGCCGACTGCACTAAAAGCACCGAGGTAACCTCGGTGCTTTTTTTGTGCGGGCAGCGAAGAGAATAGAAAAGGGGGATACACATGAATACAGCATTAACAATAGCAGGAAGCGATTGCAGTGGTGGAGCAGGAATACAGGCGGATTTAAAAACATTTGCAGCACATAAGGTATATGGAATGTCGGCAATTACAGCTCTTACAGCACAGAATACTTTAGGGGTTACAGGAATATCGGAATCTTCACCTGAATTCCTTAAGGCACAGCTTGATGCGATATTTACAGATATATATCCAGATGCAGTTAAGATAGGAATGGTTGCATCAAAAGAACTTATTGAAACAATAGCGGATGCATTAATTACATATAAAGCAAAAAATATTGTTCTTGACCCTGTTATGGTGTCAACAAGCGGAAGCAGACTTATTAAGGAAGATGCAGCAGAGGTTCTTAAAGAACGCCTGATGGTGCTTGCGGATGTTATTACACCTAATATTCCAGAGACAGAAGTTCTTACTGAAATGACTGTTGACGGTGCAGAATCAATGGAGAAAGCGGCAATTATGATATATGAGGACTTGAAGGCAAAAGGCGGTCATGCGGCGGTTTTAGTCAAGGGAGGACATGCAGTCCATACAGCTAACGACTGTCTGTGTGTAGATGGCAGAATAGTGTGGCTTAATGGAGAGAGAGTTGATAATTCTAACACACATGGAACAGGGTGCACATTATCATCAGCTATTGCAGCTAATCTTGCACAGGGATTATCAATAGAAGAAAGTGTGAAGGCAGCTAAAGAGTATCTTACAGGTGCATTGAAAGCAGGGCTTAATCTGGGAAACGGCAGCGGTCCGCTTGACCATACATACTGGCTTGATATTAATAAGTAATAGAAGGAGAGACAGATGGACAGCTTCTTATATAGTATAAATGCAACAATACCAATATTTTTAGTTATGATAGTTGGCTGGGTAATAAAGCAGCTAGGTGTTATAGATGACCATTTTGCAAATGTGGCTAATAAATATGTGTTTAAGGTATCTCTTCCGGTTTTGTTATTCAGGGATTTAGCGGCGGCGGATTTTAAATCACAGTTCGATGTAAAGTTTGTACTGTACTGTATGATAGTTACTACGATAATGTTTAGCGGCATATGGATATGCACAGAAATATTCATGAAAGATGATACGCAGAAGGGTGCATTTGTGCAGGCTTCATTCAGAAGCAGTGCGGCGATACTCGGGATGGCGTTCATCCAGAACATGTACCAGAGTACAGGAATGGCGCCTCTTATGATAGTTGCTGCAGTTCCGTTGTTTAATATATTTTCAGTAATAGTGCTTACATTTAAAGCACATCCAGAGTGCCATGGAAATATAGAAGTCCGTTCTATGGATAAAAAGCAGAATATTAAGAAAGCATGCTTTAATATTGTAACTAATCCTATAATTATAGGTATTGTGCTGGGGTTGTTATCTTCACTTGCAGGAATTACATATCCGGTAATTATCAATAAGACAATTAATAATATTGCACAGACAGCGACACCTGTTGCACTTATATGCATCGGTGCGTCATTTGAGGGAAAGAAGGCAATCAAGAAGATTAAACCTACAGTTGTTGCTGCATTTTTAAAGCTTGTAGGGCTTGCGGCAATATTCCTTCCAATAGCAGTGAAAATGGGATTCCGTAATCAGGAGCTTATGGCAATCCTTATTATGCTTGCTTCGCCATCTACGGTTACATGCTTTGTTATGGCTAAGGGAATGGACAATGATGAGGTGCTGTCATCAAGCATAGTTGTGCTTACGACATTACTTTCGAGTGTGACACTTACAGTATGGATATTTATATTAAGAAATTTTGGACTTATTTAGAATATTTATAGTGTTTTTATCTGGCGTTTCATGTTATAATGAACGAGCTTGATTTACTATGGTAAAGTGAAAGCGTATTAAAGTGAGAAAGGCATGGATTTTTATATGGCTAAGAATATCAGAAAAGCCGTCCTGTTACTTGCAATGTTGTCTGTGATTGTGGGAATGTTCACAGCGTGCGGTAATAAAAAGAGCGATGATGGACGAACTACATTTACAGTAGGATTTGATGCGGAATTCCCACCTTATGGGTACAAAGATGACAGTGGAGAGTATGTAGGTTTTGACCTTGATCTTGCACAGGAAGTGTGCGAGCGTAATGGCTGGAATCTTGTTAAACAGCCTATTGACTGGGATTCTAAGGATATGGAGCTTAATTCTGGCTCTATTGACTGTATATGGAATGGATTCACACTTAATGGAAGAGAACGCGAGTATACATGGTCTAAGGCGTATATTGATAATTCTCAGGTTGTTATAGTTAAATCTGGTTCAGGAATAAAGAAGTTAGAAGACCTTAAGGGCAAAGTTGTTATTGTACAGGCTGATTCATCAGCGCTTGCGGCATTCACAGGAGAAGATGCAACAGAAGAGAATCTTGCACTTGCAGCACAGTTTAAGACACTTCAGCAGGTATCTGATTATAACTCAGCATTTATGAATCTTGAATCTGGTTCGGCAGATGCAGTATGTATGGATATGGGTGTTGCAAAGTACCAGCTTGAGCAGAGAGGCAATAAGTTTACAATGCTTGATGAGACTGTTTCATCAGAACAGTATGGTATTGGATTTAAGTTAGGCAATACAGCATTAAGAGATGAAGTTCAGACAAGCCTTAATGATATGCTTGCTGATGGCACATTTGACAAGATTGCTGAGAAATGGGGACTTACAGACAGTGTATGTCTTGGAGAAGAAGGAACAGACAGTGCATACCTTCTTGACAGCACTAATGTTACTAAGGCTTCATTTGGTGAAAGACTTGTGGATATTGTTAAGCAGCTTTCATCAGGAATGTTAGCAACTCTTGCAATATTCTTCTTAACACTTATCTTCTCAATGCCATTAGGACTTCTTGTATGTGAGATAAGAAAGTCAAGAATAGCCGTTGTAAGATGGATTGCAAGAATATACATATCTATAATGAGAGGAACTCCTCTTATGTTACAGCTTCTTGTTGTGTTCTTCGGACCATATTATCTGTTTGGAATGAAGGTTACAGCAACATACAGATTCTATGCGGTAATTATCGGATTTGCCCTTAATTATGCAGCATATTTTGCAGAAATATACAGAGGCGGAATTGAAAGTATTCCTAAGGGACAGTATGAGGCAGCTGAGGTGCTTGGATATTCCAAGGTACAGACTTTCTGGAAGATTATATTCCCTCAGATGGTAAAGAGAGTGCTTCCACCGGTTACTAATGAGGTTATAACACTTGTTAAGGATACATCACTTGCATTTGCACTTGCTTACACAGAAATGTTTACTCTTGCCAAGCAGGTAGCGGCTTCGACAGCAAGTATTATGCCACTTTTTATAGCAGGATTGTTCTACTACATTTTCAATTTCCTTGTTGCTATGGTTATGGAAAGACTTGAAAAGCATATGCAGTATTTTAATTAAGGAGGATTTGTAAGATGAAGAAATTATTAGAGATAACACATTTGAAGAAATCCTTCGGTGATACTGAGGTGCTTAAGGATATATCGATGAAAGTCAATGAGGGCGAGGTTGTTGCAATTCTTGGACCTTCCGGTTCAGGTAAATCAACATTGCTTCGCTGTGCAACACTTCTTGAGACAATGGATGCAGGAACTCTTAAGTTAGGTGGCGAAACTGCATGTGAGGACAAGGACGGAGTTTCAGTGTATGTTGGAAAGAAAGAGTTAAGAGAAATCAAGAATACATACGGACTTGTGTTCCAGAACTTTAATCTTTTTCCACATTATACGGTTATGAAAAATGTTACTGACGCCCCTGTATGCGTTCAGAAAAGGGATAAGAATGAGGTTGAGAAGGAAGCCAAAGAACTGTTAAAGAAAGTTGGACTTGATGGCAAGGAGGACAGTTATCCATGCCAGTTGTCAGGAGGACAGCAGCAGAGAGTTGCGATAGCAAGAGCACTTGCGATGAATCCTGAAATGCTTTTCTTTGATGAGCCTACATCAGCACTTGACCCGGAGATTACAGCAGGAATTCTTAAGGTTTTAAGACAGCTTGCTGATGAGAAGATGACAATGATTATCGTTACACATGAGATTGAGTTTGCAAGAAAGGTTGCAGACAGGGTAATATTCATGGATGGCGGAGTTATTGTTGAACAGGGTAAGCCGGAAGATGTTATTGATAATCCAAGTAACGAAAGAACCAAGGCATTCTTACAGAAGATGGAAAAGTAGGCTTTGTATCGTGTATACAAACTAAATAGCTGGATATAATTATGAATGGGAAGTTTTTAATGAGAAAACTTCCCATTTTCTTGCATTGTGGATTTGGTTGCATGGTGTTAGAATTGTATTGCTAAAGTTAGAAAACACTAACTTAGAAGATTACAAAGCATTTGTTTAGGAGGCTAAAATCCCCTCCTCGTCAAAGGACTCGGATTTTTGCTTCGAAAAAAGGAGGATTATATGGCAGCTTATTTAGAGATTGAAAAGGTTATCGGTAGGGAAATTCTTGATTCAAGAGGCAATCCTACAGTTGAGGCTGAGGTTTATCTTGTGGATGGAACTGTTGGAAGAGGCGCAGCACCTTCAGGAGCTTCTACAGGTGAATTTGAGGCACTTGAATTAAGAGACAAGGATAAGTCAAGATATTTAGGAAAGGGCGTTACTAAGGCGGTAGAGAACATTAACACAGTTATTAATGATTGCCTGATTGGAATAGATGCATCTGATATATATGCGGTTGACGCAGCAATGATTAAGGCTGATGGAACTAAGGATAAGTCTAATCTTGGTGCCAATGCTATTCTTGCAGTATCTATTGCAGCAGCAAGAGCAGCATCTATCTCACTTGATATTCCTCTTTATAGATTCTTAGGTGGAGTATCAGGAAACAGACTTCCTGTTCCTATGATGAATATTATTAACGGAGGCTGCCATGCATTATCAAGCGGACTTGATGTTCAGGAGTTCATGATTATGCCAGTTGGAGCACCAAGCTTCAAGGAATGCTTAAGATGGTGTGCAGAGGTATTCCATGCACTTGCAGCTATACTTAAAGAGAGAGGTCTTGCAACTTCTGTAGGTGATGAGGGTGGATTTGCTCCAGCACTTAAGTCTGATGAAGAGGCAATTGAAACAATATTACAGGCAGTAGAAAAGGCTGGATATAAGCCAGGCAAGGATTTCAAGATTGCAATGGACGCTGCTTCTTCAGAGTGGAAGAGTGAGAAAGGAAAGGGCTATTACAAGCTTCCTAAGGCTGGAACAGAGTACACAGCAGAAGAACTTATTGAGCATTGGGCTAAGTTATGTGAGAAATATCCTATCATATCTATTGAAGATGGTCTTGATGAAGAGGACTGGGAAGGATGGAAGAAGCTTACAGACAGACTTGGAGACAAGGTTCAGCTTGTAGGTGATGACCTTTTTGTTACTAATACAGAAAGACTTTCTAAGGGAATTGAACTTGGAGCAGGTAATGCAATTCTTATCAAGCTTAACCAGATTGGTTCAGTTTCAGAGACACTTGAGGCTATCAAGATGGCTCACAAGGCAGGATATACAGCAATCAGCTCACACAGATCAGGTGAGACAGCAGATACAACAATTGCAGACCTTGCTGTTGCTCTTAACACTTGCCAGATTAAGACAGGCGCGCCTTCAAGATCAGAGAGAGTTGCCAAGTATAACCAGCTCTTAAGAATTGAGGAACAGCTTGGTGCGAGTGCAGTATACCCAGGAATCAAGGCTTTTAATGTTAATAATGATTAATCATTTGAAACAGATATTGAAAAAATATTAAGAAAGCCTTATAGTTGTGTATGATTATAATATATGTAACAGGAAGGCAGAACAATGATTAAGAAATTAGGAAGAAACGACCATTGCTGGTGCGGCAGTGGTAAGAAATACAAAGCGTGTCATGAAGCATTTGACGATAAGTTAAGATATCTTGAGGATATTGGACATATTGTACCATCACACAAATTAATCAAGACACCTGAACAGATTGAGAAGATTAAAGAGAGCGCCAAGATTAATGTAGCATGCCTCGATGCAGTTGCAGCAGCAATACATGAGGGCATGAACACTGCCGAGATTGATAAGATAGTATACGATGTGACTACTGATATGGGAGGAATTCCTGCACCACTTAATTATGAAGGATATCCTTACAGTGTGTGTACATCTGTTAATGAGCAGGTGTGCCACGGATTCCCATCTAAGGATGTTATTCTTAAGTCAGGTGATATTATCAATGTTGACTGTTCTACAATTCTTCACGGATATTTCTCAGACTCATCAAGAATGTTCTGTATAGGCGATGTTAAGCCTGAGGTAAAGAAGCTTGTTGATGTTACTAAGGAATGTGTTGAATTAGGACTTGAGCAGGTTAAGCCTTGGGGCTTCTTGGGTGATATGGGACAGGCTGTACATGACCACGCATATGCTAATGGATATACTGTTGTAAGAGAAATCGGTGGTCACGGAGTCGGACTTGAATTCCATGAAGATCCATGGGTTGGTTACAACACAAGAAGAGGAACAGACATGGTTATGGCTCCTGGAATGATGTTTACTATAGAGCCTATGGTTAATATGGGTAAGGTAAATGTTGTTACAGATGAAAAGAATGGCTGGGAAGTATCTACAGCAGACGGACTTCCATCAGCACAGTGGGAGATTCAGGTTCTTGTAACTGAGGACGGACACGAAGTAATAAGCTGGTAAAGAATAAAATAAGTTCCTACAAATCGGGCGTAAATCACCTGATTTGCAGGAACTTTTTTTATTGTTATACGCTGAGCAACACGTTATTTTTGATGTGTTACCTATAAGTAGTCGCATTTTCTTGATTTTAGTAGGTCTTTTTTGGATGTGTCGACAATATTAGATATATTTCTGCGACAAAAAGACCTATAAGATTGTTGATTATTGCATGTTTAGTAGGTGGATTTCTCAACGTCCTTTGTTTTTTCTTCAAAATAAACCTACTAAAATCACAAAAATTAACATCTTATAGGTCTTGCATGTAATAACATATAAAATAACCGGATAATATACGGCTTATAAGCAGACTGTAAGGAATACCGCTATAAGATAACAAATATCAGATAACCGCTTTCTGTGTCCATTTTCCACGGAGGAATCTTATGAGGAACAGCAGTGAACGGAATCCCCAGTCGATAAACATACCGAACCATACACCGAGTACGCCAAGTCCTAATGTACCACCGAGAAGGTAGCTGCTTCCTACACGGAATGCCCACATAGAGAAGATGCTTACTATCATTGTGTACTTGGCATCACCTGCAGCACGGAGAGCATTAGGCATTGTAAAGCTTAATGGCCATATGAATATGGCTACTATTGAGAACCAGTGGATAAGGCTTAAACCGGTCTTGGTTGCTTCTGGTGACAGATGGAAGAGTCCGACTACAGGAACTGCAACGATTGTCATGACAATATTGGTTGCAAGAATTCCTGCGTATGCAATAAACATAAGCTTCTTTCCGTATCTTTTGGCTTCGTCAGGCTTCTTGGCTCCGATACACTGACCTATAACAGTAATCATTGCCATACCGATTGCGTTACCAGGAATGTTTGCAAACATTGTAACTGAGTTGGCAACTGAGTTGGCAGCGATGGCAGCAGTACCAAATGTTGAAACAAGGCTTGAGACAGAAAGCTTACCTATCTGGAACATACCGTTTTCCAATCCGCTTGGGAGACCGATTGAAAGAATCTTCTTAATAATAGAAGGGCATGGGAGAAAATCTTTTCCTGTCTTAATTCTTATTGCAGAGTCAGCCTTGAACATAAGACCGATAATAATTATTGCTGATATAATTCTTGATAAAAGAGTGGCTAAAGCTACGCCCGCAACTCCCATATTGAATACAAATATAAATAAGGCATTGCCGCATATATTAATTATATTCATGATAAGGCTTGTATTCATACTTATCTTACTGTTTCCGATACTTCTAAAAAGTGCAGCACCGGCATTATACACACCAAGGAATGGATAAGAAATGGCTGTTATGTAGAAATATATACTGGCACTTTGGAAAACATCTCTTTCAATCTTACCAAATATGAAATTGATAATTCCATGATTACCGATGAGAGAGATAACCATCAGTACCGATGACAGAGTACTCATGATAAATATAAGCTGTCCGGCAGATTTCTTGGACATGTCGATATTCTTACTTCCAAGATACTGGCTGCATACAACAGCACCTCCAGTAGCAAGGGCTGATAATATCTGGATAAGCAGATTGCTTATATTATCGACAAGTGCGACACCTGAAACAGCTGCCTCTCCTGCAATTGATACCATAAATGTATCAACAAAGCCTACGCTGACAGCAAGTAACTGCTCGAATATCAGTGGAATGATAAGTTTCTTTAAATCTTTAGATGTAAACATATAATTCTCCTATTAAACTCACATATTCTGCTATTAATATAAAACAATAAATTATGTAAAAATATAAGAAAAGTAGCTATATTTGACATAAACTACATAAAAATTGCAAAATGTATTTCAGGCATGGATAATTCTTTGAACATTTCTTTAGAATAAATGATTGAAAATAAGACGTGCACATGATATAATACGATATAATTTGAATATATGAAGGAGGTATTGTCGTGAAACATATTAAGACAATCAGCAACCGCGTATTAAAGGATACAATGAAGCACGGCGGATGTGGCGAGTGCCAGACATCATGCCAGTCAGCATGTAAGACATCTTGCACAGTTGGTAACCAGAGCTGTGAGAATAAGAATAACTAGTATTTTTAGTAAGAGAGTGTCGAACTATTCTGCACTCTCTTATTTTTCGTAAATGTATATATAGCATTTACGGTTTGGAGGCTTTTTTTAATGATACATCAGTACAAGAATAACGGCTATAACATCGTATTAGATGTCAACAGTGGCTCTGTGCATGTTGTTGATGACATGGTATACGATATTATAGGACTTTACGAGAATTATACTCTGGAGCAGATTACTGACGCACTTAAAGACAGATATTCTGTTCAGGATATTAACGAAGCATACGAAGAGATTGGAGAGCTTAAGGAAGCAGGCCAGCTCTTTACAGAAGACATATATGAACCATATATAGATAACTTTAAGGACAGACCTACAGTTGTTAAGGCTTTATGTCTTCATATAGCACATGACTGTAATCTTGCATGTAAATATTGCTTTGCAGAAGAAGGCGAATATCATGGAAGAAGAGCTCTTATGAGCTTTGAGGTCGGAAAGAAAGCTCTTGATTTCCTTGTTGCCAATTCAGGTTCAAGAAGAAATCTTGAGGTCGATTTCTTTGGTGGAGAACCAACTATGAACTTTGAAGTTGTTAAGCAGCTTGTGGAATACGGAAGAAGTATAGAAGAGGCTAATAATAAGAAGTTCAGATTTACACTTACAACTAATGGTATTCTTCTTAATGACGAGATACTTGATTTCGCTAATAAGGAGATGGGCAATATCGTTCTTAGTATTGACGGACGTAAGGAGATTAATGACCTTATGCGTCCGACAAGAAACAATCACGGAAGCTCATATGACATCATAATGCCTAAGTTCAAGAAGGTGGCAGAGAGCAGAAATCAGATGAATTATTATGTAAGAGGTACATTTACACAGAATAACCTGGATTTCTCTGAAGATGTTCTTCATCTTGCTGATGAAGGATTTGAGCAGATTTCTGTTGAACCTGTTGTTGCACAGCCAACAGATTCATATGCCATAAGAGAAGAGGATATTCCGTTCCTCTGTGAACAGTATGATATCCTTGCTAAAGAGATCATTAAGCGAAAGAAGGCTGGTAAAGGCTTTAATTTCTTCCACTTTATGATAGATATTAACGGTGGACCATGTGTTGCCAAGAGATTGTCAGGATGCGGTTCAGGATGTGAGTATCTTGCAGTTACTCCTTGGGGAGATTTCTATCCATGTCATCAGTTTGTTGGCAATGAAGACTTCCTTATGGGTAATGTCGATGATGGAATTGTAAGACCAGACATCAGAGATATGTTTAAGAATAGCAATGTCTATTCTAAAGAAAAATGTAAGAATTGTTTTGCAAAGTTCTATTGCAGCGGTGGTTGTGCAGCTAACTCATACAACTTCCATGGTAACATTAATGATGCATATGATGTTGGATGCGAACTTCAGAAGAAGCGTATAGAATGTGCTATAATGATTCGAGCAGCCATGGCTGAGGAAGAATAAGTAAAAGGGAGAGTTTTTAACATGAAGTACAGTTTACCTAAGAAGATTATTTATTCAATAATCGTTGCTGTTTTACTTGTTGGACTTGTATTAACAGCATTTTTCGGACTTAATGGAAAGGGATATGGAAGCACTTACAATATCAATCTTGGTCTTGACCTTGCAGGTGGTGTAAGTATCACATATCAGATTAAGGAAGACAATTATACATCACAGGATGTAGAGGATACTATCTACAAGCTCCAGAAGCGAGTAGAAGGAAAGAGTACAGAGTCACAGGTTTATAAGGAAGGTGACAACAGAATTACTGTTGAGATTCCTGGAGTAACAGATGCTAATGAGATTCTTAAGGAACTTGGTACACCAGGTTCATTGGAATTCCTTGATTCAACAGGATATTCAGCATTCTCACAGGGCAATGATTACACACCACTCCTTACAGGTTCAGATGTAAAGGCTGCACAGGCTTACACTGATACTAACAGTACAGATGATACACCTTATGGAGTTCAGCTTACATTTACAGATGATGGAGCTACTAAGTTCTATGATGCAACATCAGCTAACATTGGTAACAGAATCTATATTGTATATGATGGCGAAGTTGTAAGTGCACCTAATGTTAAGACAGCTATATCAGGTGGTACAGCAACTATCACAGGTATGGAGTCATTTGATGAGGCTGATAACCTTGCAACATACATAAGAGTTGGTTCAATTCCTCTTACACTTGAGGAAGTAAGTTCTAACATCGTTGGAGCACAGCTTGGACATGCAGCTATCCAGACAAGTTTAATTGCAGCAGCTATCGGTCTTGCATTACTTTGCTTATTCATGATAGTAATGTTCAGAATTCCTGGTGTTGTTGCTACATTATCACTGATTATTTATACATCACTTGTTTTATTCCTTGTAAGTGTATATGATCTTACTCTTACACTTCCAGGTATTGCCGGTATCATCCTTGGTATTGGTATGGCGGTAGATGGTAATGTTATTATCTACACAAGAATCAGAGAGGAGATTGGTGCTGGAAAGTCTGTAGAGAATGCAATTCTCTCAGGTTATAACAAGGCAACATCTTCTATCGTAGATGGTAACGTAACAACACTTATCGCAGCTTTAGTATTGTACATATTCGGTACAGGTCCTGTTAAGGGATTTGCTACAACTCTTGCAGTTGGTAATATCGTATCAATCTTTACATCACTTGTTATTACTAAGGTTATTATGAAACTCTTATATAACTTTGGTATCAGAGATGCTAAGTGGTATGGTAAGAATGTATACAGAAAGACACTTAATGTTCTTAGCATTAAGAAGTGGGCTGCAATTGGTTCAGCAGTAGTTATTGTTGCTGGTATCATTACAATGGCAGTTCAGGCTGGTCTTGGAAACAGAGCATTAAACTTCAGTCTTGAGTTCGTTGGTGGTTCAACAACAACATTTACATTTGATAAAGAGTATACAGCAGAAGAGATTGAGGATAATATCATTCCTGTAATCAGAGATGCTGCAGGTATCACAGAAGTTCAGCAGCAGAAGGTTGCTGATTCAACACAGGTTTCTTTCAAGACATCTGATCTTTCACTTGACCAGAGAGAAGCTATTGAAGAGGCAGTTACAGCTAAGTATCCAATCAAGGATGGCACAATCGTTGAGACAGATACAATCAGCTCATCAGTTTCTGCAACAGTTAAGAGAGATGCTATTCTTTCAGTTATACTTGCTACAATCTGTATGCTTATATACATCTTTGTAAGATTCCGCGATTTCAGATTCGCTTTAGCAGCTGTATTTGCGCTTCTTCATGATGTACTTGTTGTTCTTGCATTCTATGCATTTGCAAGAATTCCAGTTGGAACAACATTTATTGCCTGCATGCTTACAATAGTAGGTTACTCTATCAATGGTACAATTATTATCTTTGATAGAATAAGAGAGCAGTTAAAGACAGCTAATTCTAAGACTAACATTACAGAGCTTGTTAACTCATCAATCACAAGCACAATGTCAAGAACAGTATATACATCTATAACAACACTTATAATGCTTATTGTTCTTTTCATCATGGGTGTAACTTCAGTTAAGGAGTTCACACTTCCACTTATCGTAGGTATCGTAGTTGGTGCTTACTCATCAGTATGCTTAACAAGTGCTATGTGGTATGTAATGGGTGGTAAGAAGAGAGGCGTTGTAGAAGAGAATAATAAGAAGGCAGCTTCTAAGAAAGAAGTCTTCGAGGACGGTTCTCAGGTTTAATTAACAGATATTTATAAGATTATGATGCGGCGGGGACTGTATAGCAGTTCTCGCCACATTTGGCTTATGGACATAATGAGATGGATAAAAGGGAGTTAATAATGACAAGCGATTGGAGAGTGTACGCTAAGAAAGCTGATTTCAAGGCGATTGGGGAAAAGTTTGGCATTGATCAGGTTACGGCAAGAATTATCCGTAACAGAGGCTTAGAGACAGATGAACAGATAGATATGTATCTTAATGGAACAGTAGATAAGATGCATTCACCACATTTATTAAAGGATGCGGACAAATGTGTTGACATTCTTATAGCTAAGATACAAGCAGGAAAGAAAATACATATCATAGGAGATTATGATATAGATGGCATATGCTCAACAACAATTCTTTACAAGGGGCTTAAGGCTGCCGGAGCAGATGTAACATTTGCTGTTCCAGACAGAATTGTTGACGGATATGGCATTAATGAACACTTAATAGATGAAGCATATAATAATGGCACAGATACGATTATTACATGTGATAATGGAATTGCTGCGATTGAGCAGATTAAATACGCCAAAGAAAAGGGCATGACAGTGATTGTAACTGACCACCATGATATTCCGTTTGATTTCGTTGACGGAGAAAAGATACATAAAGTTCCACAGGCGGATGCAATTGTTAATCCAAAGCAGGAAGACTGTCCATATCCATTTGATAAGCTGTGTGGAGCAGGAGTTGCATTTAAAGTTATTAAGATTCTCTATGAAAGACTTGACCTTAATACTGTCCAGCTTGAGGAATATGCAGAGCTTATGGCGATTGCAACAATAGGAGATGTAGTTGATTTATCAGATGAGAACCGTGTTATTGTCAAATATGGTTTAAAGCATCTGGCGGTAACTCCTAATGTTGGTATAAGAGCGCTTGTGGAGGCGTGTGAGCTTGAGATAGACAAGATAAGCTCATATCATATAGGATTTGTTATAGGACCATGTCTTAACGCTACAGGAAGGCTTGATTCAGCCAGAAGGGCTATTGAACTGCTTCTTACTACAGATATTGAGGAAGCACGAAAGAAAGCTTTAGAGCTTCGGGCGTTAAATGTGGAGCGTAAGGATATAACAGAAGAATATGCGGCTATTGCGATTGAGCAGGTTGAGAACACAGAATTAAAGGATGACAAGGTGCTTGTTGTGTATCTTCCAGACTGTCATGAGAGTGTGGCAGGTATAATTGCAGGAAGAGTGAGAGAGAAATTCTACAGACCATCAATAGTAATTACTAAGGCAGAGGATGGTGCGAAGGGTTCAGGACGTTCAATAGAAGGCTATAACATGTTTGAGGAGATAAGCAAATGTGGTAATCTTCTTAACAAATATGGTGGCCATCCGATGGCTGCCGGAATATCGCTTGATATTGATAAAATTGATGAGTTCAGGAAAGCTCTGAATGAGAACCAGACAATGACGGAAAAAGTCCTTACACCTACAGTGTGGATAGATGTGCCTATGCCGGTTGATTATGTTGATATAAAGCTGATAAAGCAGTTCGAGAAGCTACAGCCTTTTGGAAAAGGTAATGAAAAACCGGTATTTGCAGATAGAAATCTTACAGTCAGACAGTCTGCTGTGATTGGTAAGAATAAGAATGTATTAAGATGTCAGTTAGAAAGCGAGCATGGCAAGCTTGTAACAGCAATTAAGTTCAAGTTAGATGGGCAGGAGATACCAGAGGCAGGAAGAAAGATATCTATGGTATATTATCCGGATATCAATGAATATAACGGGATTGTTTCAATACAGTTCAGGATAGAAGACTGGAGATATGTGTAAATAGAAGCAGTCTGAAATAAAAGAACCGTCGGTTCTTTGACCTGTGTAATACAGGTCAATGGGACCGGCGGTTTATATATTCTGTCTTATATTTTGAATAAACGATTTTCTGGCTGTTATACAGGCTGTAATAACCAGATAACAGATAACTTAATGCAATACACAGAATCGCGAATTTCATGGTTGATGCACCAAACATCTCAATGGATAGAATAAATGATGTGAGTGGGCAGTTAGTTACGCCACAGAACACACTTACCATTCCACATGCTGCACACAATCCCACAGGAAGACCGAATATAGGTGCTAAGAAGCTTCCAAGAGTTGCACCTACGAAAAGTGTAGGGACAATCTCGCCACCTTTGAATCCGCCACCTAAGGTTACGGCTGTAAACAGCATTTTTAAAAGGAAAACATACCATGCACAGCTTGTTACGAAGCTTTTAGCGATAATGTCTGAGCCTGCACCAAGATAATCAGTTGTGCCGAATATGTAGCGCATTGCAATAACAAGAACACCGGCAATGATTATTCTTACATACGGGTTGTTTATGTAATCAGTGTACAGCTTTGATGTACCGTGTAAAACAACGCATAGCAGAATACTTGCAAGAGCAAAAAGCACAGACATTATTATGAACTTGCTTCCGTTAATGAGAGAGAAAGATGCAACTTCGTCAACTACAAAACGTGTAGATTCAAGGCCGACAGCAGATGCTATTCCCTGTGCGATAAATGCAGCAAGTACACATGGTACTAAAGCGGCATAATACATAACACCTACGCTGATAACTTCCATAGAGAAGACTGCAGCCGCGATAGGTGTTCCGAAAAGTGCGGAGAAACATGCGCTCATACCACACATAATCATAATTCGGGTGTCTTTCTCATCAAACTTAAAAAGCTTTGCAAATGTATTGCCTAATGCACCTCCGACCTGAAGCGCAGCACCTTCTCGTCCGGCAGAACCACCACACAGATGTGTAAGCAGTGTTGACACAATTATAAGTGGAGCAACTCTTCCCGGAACTTCATCATTAGACTGTATCGCAGTTATGACAAGGTTAGTTCCGCGGTTTCCGGCTTCGTGAACTATATTGTACATGAATACAATAATGATACCTGCAACGGGCAGACCGAATAGTAAAAATGGGTATTCAACCCGGAGTCTGCCAACATAACCAAGCATCAGGTGAAATACAGCACCGACAGAACCAATAAAACAGCCACATACAATCGAGCAGAACAACCATTTGAAAAGAGTTATTACTGCCAGTTTAAGCCGCTGAATGTTTTCAAACAAAGTTTCTTTATCCATATCCCCAGACCCCATATATTAGAAAACTTTTCTGCTCATATTACTGTTGTGATAAGCAGGATCATTAGTTACATCTTGTATGAACCATGAAGGGGCAGTGTATGAATTGGCAGCTTCAATAGTTGGAAATTCTACCTCTGCAAGAACAGTTCCGGCAAAGAGCCCTTCAAATATGTCAAGTTCAATAGTATATCCGTTGCCATCAGGGATTTCATAACGTTTCTTGGTTATTATATTGCCATCAGCTTTCTTAATCAGGTGTTCATATGCTTCTTTATTAAGCGGGAGATTATACTCCTCGCGTGCCATCATTCCGCCGCCTTTATAAGTGAGATAGTAGTTATCATTGTCGCGTCTTACACGGACAACAGGAGCAGTGTTGAGATACCCCTGTTCAATAAAGCGGCAAGGATAAGAATCTATATTATCAGGTATTCCTGACACAAGATATTTGCGTTCTATTTCCATAATTGTTAAACCTCGATTCCATGAACTTAATTAAATAAAGAGAAAAAAGGCTGCCACATAAGTGACAGCCTTTAAAAGTCATAATTAATTACTTCTTCTTAGACTTCTTAGCTGGAGCTGCAGGTGTGTTAACAACGTCCTTTAAAGCCTTACCAGCCTTGAACTTAGGAGCCTTAGAAGCAGGGATATTAATAGCTTCACCTGTCTGAGGATTCTTTCCTGTTCTAGCAGCTCTTTCAGCAACTTCGAATGTACCGAAACCAACTAACTGAATCTTGTCACCAGCCTTTAACTGCTCAGCAACAGTATCTGTGAAAGCCTTAACTGCCTTCTCTGCGTCCTTCTTAGAAAGTTCAGCCTTCTCTGCGATAGCAGCAACTAACTCTGTCTTATTCATGATTTAATTGTCCTCCTTAAAAAATTAAGTAATAAAAGTCTAAAATATTTATACTCCATACCAAGCAATTTGTCAATAAAAAGTGGCTTAAAATGGGGATTTTTAGCACTTTTTGACGAATTGTAGTACTATTCTTCTTCCATAAGTGAATCCCAGTGTTCATACAACTCGTCTAGTTCTTTCTGCAGCTCAGTTGATTCGTTATGCAGCTCCATTAAACGTGCAGTATTGCTTCCTATTGAAGGGTCAGAATATTCAGCATCAATAGCTGCGATTCTTTCTTCAACTACAGATATTCTTTCTTCAGTACGTTTAATCTCATTCTTTCTTTTCTTAAGTCTGTTCTGCTCTTCGCGTGACTGCTGCCATGAAATCTTAGAGTCTTTAACTGCAGTATCAGCAGAAGAACTGCCTGATGTAACAGGGGAAGTCTTTGCTGTCAGTATGTCCCTTTTTTCCAGATAATAATCATAATTGCCAATATAATTAACAATACTCTGGTTAGTAAGCTCAATAATTCTTGTTGCAGTAGCATTGATAAAGTATCTGTCGTGAGAAACATAAAGAACAGTACCTGTATAGCTGTTAAGCGCATTTTCAAGGATTTCCTTGGATACAATATCAAGGTGGTTAGTAGGCTCATCGAGAATAAGCAGGTTGGCATTGGAAAGCATAAGCTTTGCAAGAGAAACTCGTCCACGTTCACCACCACTTAAGTCACGGATATATTTGAATACGTCATCATCAGTAAAAAGAAATGCTGCAAGAGTATTTCTTATCTGTGTATTGTTAAGGTCAGGATATGCGTCCTGAATCTCCTGAAAGAGAGTCTTGTCAGGGTCAAGTACATGATGTTCCTGATCATAATAACCAATAGCAACCTTAGCACCAAGATAAATGCTTCCGCTGTCCGGCTGAATGATGCCATTAATAAGTTTTAATATAGTAGTTTTACCTGTTCCGTTATTGCCTATCAGGGCAACACGCTCGCCACGCTTAATCTCGAAATTAATATTATTAAAAAGAGTATTGCCGTCAAATGATTTGGTAAGGTCAGTAACTGTAAGAACATCATTACCACTTACAACAGATGGTTCAAGCTTAATGTTCATCTTGGCATTAAGTTCAACAGGCTTGTCAACAACCTCCATCTTATCAAGCATTTTTTCACGGCTTTCCGCACGTTTGATGGATTTCTCACGGTTAAACTGCTTTAACTTGGCGATAACCTCCTCCTGATGTTTGATGTCACGCTGCTGGTTTAAGTATTCCTTTAACTTCATATTACGAAGAATAGCTTTCTTGGAAGCATAGTCTGTGTAATTACCAGAAAATACAGTACAGTCACCGTTATCAATCTCAATAATCTTGCTTACAATCTTATCAAGGAAATATCTGTCGTGTGCAACGATAAGAACAGCACCACTGTAGTTAAGAAGATAATTCTCTAACCAGCTTATTGATTCCATATCAAGGTGGTTGGTAGGCTCATCGAGCATAATTATATCGGGCTTGGAAAGTAATAACTTACCTAAAGATACACGGGTCTTCTGACCACCGGATAAAGTGTTTACATGTAAGGAGAAATCCTCCTCAGCAAAACCAAGACCTTTGAGAACGCCTGTAATCTCACTCTTATATGCGTAACCATTGTTCATCTCGAATTCATGACTCAAGTTAGTGTATCTGTTCATAAGAGCCTCAAGCTCATCACCTGATGCACTGTTCATTGCAGCCTCAATTCTTCTTAACTCACTTTCCATATCAAGTATGTACTGCTTTACAGAGAGAAGCTCATCATAAATGCTTCTGTCAGACTGAAGGTCCTGCTGCTGAGCAAGATAACCAAGAGTCTTGTCCTTTGCAAGAGTGACAATACCTGTATCAGCAGATTCTTCACCGGTAATAATCTTTAACAGAGTAGATTTACCGGCACCGTTAATTCCTACAATGGCAGCCTTCTCATGGTCTTCTATATTAAAGGAACAAGATTTGATAATGACATCTGTTCCGAAAGATTTACTAATATTATTACAAGATAAAATCATAAAAACTCCTTTCTCAAACGATTATATATGTACAAGAAATAAAATGCAATTATTACTTTGACTTATGGCTTACTGTAATGTAAAATTAACAAGTTATAGAAATGGAGATTATAGAATGAAATTTGATGAATTAAATATTGATGAAAGAATTTTAAGAGCGGTAGAGGATATGGGCTTTGAGGAGACATCTCCTATACAGACACAGGCTATTCCTGCTGTGTTGGAAGGAATTGATGTTATCGGACAGGCACAGACTGGAACAGGTAAGACTGCTGCATACTCTATCCCTATGTTACAGAAGATTGACCCGTCTGTTAAGAAACCACAGGCGATTGTACTGTGCCCTACAAGAGAACTTGCAGTTCAGGTTGCAGAAGAGATAAGAAAGCTTGCCAAGTACATGAGTGACATTAAAGTGTTACCAGTGTATGGAGGACAGGAAATTGTAAGACAGATTAAGTCTTTAAAAGCAGGAGTACAGATTATAGTTGGAACTCCGGGACGAGTTATGGACCATATGAGAAGAAAGACTGTTAAGTTTGACTCTGTATCTATGGTTATATTAGATGAGGCTGATGAGATGCTTGATATGGGATTCCGTGAGGATATGGAAACAATTCTTACAGAGACACCAGAGGACAGACAGACAGTTCTTTTCTCAGCTACAATGCCTAAGCCTATTATGGAGATTGCAAGAAAGTTCCAGAAGGACGCCAAGATTATCAAGGTTGTGAGAAAAGAGCTTACAGTTGAGAATATAGACCAGTTCTATTATGAAGTAAGACCTAAGAATAAGACAGAAATCTTAAGCCGTCTTATTGATATATACAATCCTAAGCTGTCAGTTGTGTTCTGTAACACTAAGAGACAGGTTGATGAGCTTATATCAGAACTTAAGGGCAGAGGATATTTTGCTGACGGAATTCACGGTGATATGAAACAGCAGCAGAGAGACCGTGTAATGGACGATTTCAGAAGCGGAAAGACAGAGATTCTTATTGCAACTGATGTTGCTGCAAGAGGAATTGATGTTGACGGAGTTGATATTGTATTTAACTACGACCTTCCACAGGATGAAGAATATTATGTACACAGAATCGGAAGAACAGGAAGAGCCGGAAAATCAGGACTTGCACTTTCATTTATCTCAGGAAGAGAAGTGTATAAGTTAAAGGATATTGAGAGATATTGTAAGACTAAGATTCTTGCAAAGCCTATTCCATCACTTGATGATGTCAAGAACACCAAGATGGACGGAATATTTGACAAGATTAAAGAGATGATTGAAGCTGATGAACACAGAGCCATGCTTGATATGGTCGAGGAGCATGTTAATCAGGAAGATTATACATCAATGGATATGGCAGCGGCACTTCTTAAGATGATAGTTGGAGATACATTAGACAGAGTTGATGAGGTTGAGAATTTCCATTTTGATGAGAATGAAGATACTTCAAGAATGGTAAGACTCTTTATTAACGTCGGCAAGAAGGACAAGATTACACCAGCCAATATTCTTGGTGCAATAGCAGGAGAATCAGGAATGCCGGGAAGACTTGTAGGTGCAATTGACATGATGGATAATTATACATTTGTTGATGTTCCGGCAAAGCATGCGGAAGCAGTACTTGCGGCGATGAATGATAATGTGCTTATCAAGGGTAGAAAAGTTAATGTTGAGAAAGCCAATGTATCTGCCAAGTCATCAAGAAAGTCTAAGTCGAAATCAGATTCCAAGAGAAGAAAAGATGAATCCCGTGGAAAACATGACAGAAGTAAGGAACGCAAAAGTAAAAGCGGCAAGGTAAGAAGAAATGGAGAAAAGTATTAAACTTACCAGTCTTAACAGAAAAGAAGCGTTAAGATATCTAGGTTATAAGAAAAATGCACCTGACGAGCGGGTGGAAGAGCTTATGGATGAATGTGAGGAGCTGGTCTTAAAGACTGCCATACCAAGATACATTTATAAAAAGTTCGACTTCACGGTTGGTGATGACGGTGTGGCATTTAAGAACACAAGCATGGTGCTTCCGGGCGAATCCATTAAGAAGCATCTGTACAAATGTGACAGCGCAATATGCATGGCTGTAACGATATCAGAGGGTATCGACAGACAGCTAAGAGTGCTGCAGCTTACAGACATGGCAAAGGCACTGGTGTTTGACAGCCTCGCAAGTGTGGCAGTTGAACAGGCATGCGATAAGGTCGAAGAACTTTTAAGAGAGGAATACCCTGATTATTACCAGACTTTCAGGTTCGGAATAGGTTATGGGGATTTGCCGATAAGCATGCAGGAGCCTTTCTTAAAGGTGTTAGATGCCAGTAAAAAGATTGGACTTAATCTTAACAAATCATATATGCTTGCGCCGGTAAAGTCGGTAACTGCGGTTATCGGACTTACAAAGGAGCAGGTAAGTACTAAGAACAGAGGTTGCGCAACATGCAATCTTAATAAGAATTGTGCATACAGAGGAATGGGAGGACATTGCAGTGGCTGACAGATTCAGAGAACTCTTAAAGACAAGAGATTATATAATATTTGATGGTGCTATGGGTACTATGCTTCAGGCAGCAGGAATGAAGATGGGAGAAACACCTGAAGTACTTAATATTACAAGACCAGAGCTTCTTGTATCAATTGCAGAGCAGTATTTCAATGCAGGTTCTGATGTAGTATATGCCAATACATTTGGCGCAAACAGATATAAGCTTGAAGAATGTGGAAGAAGCGTGGAGGAGCTTGTAACTGCCGGGATTGCCAATGCAAAGAAGGCAAGGGATAAAGTAAAGCCGGACGGACTTGTTGCACTTGATGTTGGACCAATCGGACAGCTTCTTGAACCTACAGGTGTGTTAAGCTTTGAAGAAGCATATGATATGTATGCTGAGATAGTAAAGGCTGGAGCTGCTGCAGGAGCAGACCTTGTTGTATTCGAGACAATGACTGACCTGTTAGATGTCAAGGCTGCTGTGCTTGCGGCTAAGGAAAATAGCGACCTTCCAATAGTTGCTACAATGACATTTGAACAGAATATGAGAACTTTCACAGGCTGTTCTATATCAGCAATGGCACTTACACTTACAGGACTTGGCGTTGACGCACTTGGTGTGAACTGCTCATTAGGACCTAAGGAATTAGAGCCTGTTATTGAAGAGCTTGTAAAATGGACTAATCTTCCAATAGTAGTAAAGCCTAACGCAGGACTTCCTGATCCTGAAACTAACCTTTACAATGTTACTGCAGCACAGTTTGCAGATTTCATGAAGGATTTAAGAAAATACGGCATTAAGATATTTGGTGGATGTTGTGGAACTAATCCTGAATTCATTAAAGAATTGTCAGAGATGTTAAAAAGAGAAGGCAATCCGGCAGCACCACATAAATATATTCCGGGAGCAGTGTGTTCAGCTACAAGCACTGTTGTTGTTGACGAGCCAAGAATTATCGGTGAAAGAATTAATCCTACAGGTAAGAAGCTTTTCAAAGAAGCACTTTTAAGACATGATATGGATTATATTCTTGGACAGGCATTAGAGCAGATATCAGGAGGCGCAGATATTCTTGATGTCAATGTAGGACTTCCGGGAATTGATGAGCGTGAAATGATGATTGACACTGTAAAGTCATTACAGGCAGTTGTAGATGTTCCTCTTCAGATTGACTCTACTATACCTGAAGTACTTGAGGCAGCACTTCGTGTATACAATGGTAAGCCTCTTGTCAATTCAGTTAACGGTGAGGAGGAGTCACTTAACAATGTGCTTCCTCTTGTTAAGAAATATGGTGCTGGAGTTATCGGACTTGCACTTGATAAAGATGGTATTCCTAAGAAGGCAGAGGACAGAGTTGCAATAGCAAAGAAGATTATGGACAGAGCAGTTGCAATGGGAATTCCTAAAGAAGACATTTATATTGACTGTCTTACACTTACAGCTTCTGCTGAGCAGGAGGGTGTAATGGAAACTCTTAATGCACTTCATACAGTTAAGCATGAACTTGGCTTAAAGACAGTGCTTGGTGTTTCCAACATTTCATTTGGTCTTCCAAACAGAGTGCTTGTAAACCACATTTTCCTTACAATGGCGCTTACTAACGGACTTGACCTTGCGATTATTAATCCTAATATTCCTGAGATGACAGGCGCAGTAAGAGCATATAAGCTTCTTGCCAATATTGATAAGAATTCAGTTGACTACATAAAGAATTATGGTGCTATGCCAAATGTTTCTAAGATTGACCCTGTTAAGAAGGAAAAGAAAGATGGAAACTATACCGGAGATGACCTTTTCTATGCTGTTGAGAAGGGACTTAAGAATGAGGGTGCTGAGATAACAGAGGCACTTCTTAAGACAATGGATTCAATGGAGATTGTTAATCAGGTGCTTATTCCAGCACTTGATAAGATTGGAGCTGAATTCGAGAAGGGTACATTGTTCCTTCCACAGCTTATTATGTCAGCAGGTGTTGCGCAGGCGGCATTTGAAGTTATAAGAAAACACATGGTTATGTCTGATAATGCACCAGTAAGCAAAGGAAAGATTGTTATTGCCACAGTTAAGGGTGATGTTCATGATATCGGAAAGAATATTGTTAAGGTTCTTCTTGAAAACTATGGATATGATGTCATTGACCTTGGAAAAGATGTTGAGTACCAGACTGTTGTTGATGCAATAAGAGATAATGATGTAAAACTCTGCGGTTTGTCAGCACTTATGACAACAACACTTGTATCGATGAAGGAAACAATTGCACTTATAAGAGAGAATAATCTTGACTGTAAGGTTATGGTCGGTGGTGCAGTACTTACTCCGGAATATGCTAAAGAGATAGATGCAGACTTCTATGCAAAGGATGCAAAAGAATCTGTAGATATTGCGAAAAGAGTTCTTGGTTAAAATTTTGACATATGAAGAAAAAATGGTTATACTATGTATAGCTTATTATAGTTTATTTATACTCGTTTATATGTCGGTAAAATGAGCAATCGTGGTCTGGAGGTTTGGTAAAATGGAAGAGAAAAAGATTTCGTCGGCGGTAATAAGAAGGCTGCCAAGATATTACAGATATCTGGGAGAGCTGATAGAGTCTGGTGTACAGAGAATATCATCTAAAGAGCTGAGTGCCAGAATGAAGGTGACAGCCTCACAGATAAGGCAGGATCTTAATAATTTCGGAGGATTTGGCCAGCAGGGATATGGATATAATGTGCAGTATCTGTATGAAGAGATTGGCAAGATTCTTGGAATAGACCGTAATCATAACATGGTTATAATAGGTGCTGGTAATCTGGGCAAGGCTATTGTTAACTATAGTGATTTCGAGAAGAGAGGTTTCGTTATCAAGGGAATATTCGATAATAATCCTAAGATTAAAGGAACTAAGATTCGTGGAATTGAAGTAAGAATGATGAATGAGCTTACAGAGTTCATCAAAGATAATGATATCGAGATAGTTGCGCTTACAATACCTAAGGAAGCTGCCAGACAGATTGCTAAAGTTGTTGCTGATGCCGGAGTTAAGGCTATATGGAATTTCGCCCATACAGACCTTAATCTGCCAGATGATGTTATTGTTGAGAATGTACATTTGTCAGAAAGCCTTATGAGACTTTCATATACTATTGCTAACAGGAAGTAGAGATATGAGATATTTAACAGACTCACATACAATGAAATCAGTTGATGCCTGTTCAATACAGGAGTTCGGAATTCCCTCAGTGGTGCTCATGGAAAGAGCAGCGCTGGGGGTTTCAGCGTTTTTAAGAAAGATTATTGCCAAAAACAGAGAAGAAGAAAGAACAGTTAAAGTTGTCTGTGTATGTGGCAGTGGCAATAATGGTGCAGACGGAATTGCTGTTGCAAGACAGCTTAATGAGAATGGAATCTGTGTGGATGTTGTGCTTGCCGGAACATCTTCAGGGACAGATGAATACAGATTACAGAAAAGTATAGCTGAAAAACTTGGAATACATTGTAATGAATATGATAGCAATATTGATTTTGCTGAATATGATTATATTGTAGATGCAATATTCGGAATAGGTCTTTCAAGAAAGATTGAAGGAAGATATGCGCAGATAATACAGGCTGTTAACAGTGCCAGAGATAAAGGTACAGCCAAAGTTGTTGCGGTTGACATAGCATCAGGAATAAGTGCCGATAATGGTCAGATTCAGGGCGTGGCAGTACACGCTGATTATACAGTTACATTTGGATATAATAAGACAGGTATCATGTTTTACCCGGGAGCTTCATACAGTGGTAGTGTAGAAGTTGTTAATGCCGGCTTTGTTACAGATGATATCTTACATAGAAAAGTCGAAGGTTTCGGCAGCGTTTTTACATATGATGATGAAGATGTGGGCAGACTTCTTGTGAGAAAACCTGATTCTAATAAAGGAACATATGGCAGGACACTTATTATAGCAGGTTCTAAGAATATGGGAGGAGCTGCTATTCTTAGTGCATCAGCCGCTTACAGAAGTGGAACAGGGCTTGTTAAAGTACTCACCCATGAAGTTAATAAAACTGCATTATTATGCAGAATGCCAGAATGTCTTATATCAACATATCAGGATAATATGCCACTTGCAGCAGAACTCCGTAAGGATTTTGCATGGGCTAAAAGCATAGCTGTGGGTCCCGGATTATCTATGAATGGAGTGGCTGCAGAGATTACAAGGTGCGTTCTTGAAAGTGATGATAAAGTAAGAATACTTGATGCGGATGCGCTTAACATTATTGCTGCTGAACAGATTGATTATAAGGGCAGTGATGAAGGAAGGATTATAATTACTCCTCATCTTATGGAAATGTCCAGACTTACAGGAAAGACGGTTGCTGATATTAAAGAGCACATGATTGAGACAGCCAGAGAATATGCAATACAACATTCCTGCATATGTGTGTTAAAGGATGCAAGAACGGTAGTTACTGATGGAAAGGAAGTATATATTAACTGCACCGGTAATGATGGAATGTCAACAGGTGGCTGTGGAGATGTACTTACCGGACTTATTGCAGGCATGACAGCTATGGGAATCGATGCATTTGAGGCAGCGTGTCTGTCTGTATATGTTCATGGCAAAGCAGGAGATTATGCGGCAGCAGACAAAGGAAGGGCAGGAATGACTGCTGCAGATATATCAGAAGCAATTGCATATGTTCTGAAAAGATAAAAGATAACTGAATACACACTTAAAAGCAGGCAATACTAAAGCCAAGGGGAATAAATATAGCTTTAGGAGTGTGACAGTTGTGGTAATAAAAAGAGGAGATATTTTTTATGCGGATCTAAGACCAGTTGTAGGTTCAGAACAGGGTGGAATAAGACCAGTACTTATAATTCAGAATGATACAGGTAATAAACATAGTCCGACAGTAATATGTGCGGCAATAACAAGCCAGATGCATAAGAGCAAACTGCCAACACATGTTGAACTTGATTCTGCGCGCTATGACATGGTGAAGGATTCTGTTATATTGTTGGAACAGCTTAGAACAATAGATAAAAGGAGACTTAAGGATAAGGTGTGTCATCTTGATAATGACATTATCGGACAGGTTAACAAAGCATTGTCTGTAAGTCTTGAGATGAATTGACGGTAAGTAACATAATGTGATATTATAGAAACGATAATTATGTATTATCTATCAACTCATAATATGGAGGAATACTATGAACGACGGCCATCCCGCGGATGGGAAAGAAAAGAGGTTTTCATCTCTGCTTAAGTTATTCGGCAGAGGAAAACGAGACGAAGATGTAACAGAAGAGATAATGGATATGGTTAACGAGAGCCATGAACAGGGAGTGCTTGAAGAGAATGAAGCAGAGATGATAGGAAATATCTTTGAGTTCGGAGAGAAACAGGCCTCTGATGTAATGACACACAGAAACAATATTGTGGCACTTGATGACGATATTACAGTTGAAGAAGCATTTGACACTGTGATGGAGGAGAATTATTCAAGATATCCCGTGTACGATGGAGATATTGATAATATTACAGGTGTTTTACATATCCGTGATCTTCTTAAGATATATGTTGATAAAGATAATCAGGGCAGAAAGCTTAAGGATGTTGGAGATACAATACTTTTTAAGCCTTACTGTATACCAGAGACAAGGAATATAAGTCCACTGTTCCGTCAGATGCAGTCTGAGAAGATTCATATGGCAATTGTTGTGGATGAGTATGGACAGACTGCAGGAATTATTACTATGGAAGATATTCTCGAAGAGATTGTTGGTAATATTCTTGATGAGTATGATGAGGAAGAAGAACAGATTATAACCGAAGCAGACGGTTCATATATAATTGAAGGTCAGGCTGATCTTGAAGATGTAGAGGCTAAGCTTGGAATAGAGTTTGAGTGCGAAGATATTGATACGTTAAGTGGCTTTATGATATATAAGCTTGGAAAGATACCTGATGAAGGTGAAAGCTTTGAAGTAGAGTATAAGGGATACATTTTCAAAACACTTGAAGTTCGTAACAGAATGATACTCAAAGTGAAGGTTGAGAAGATGAAGCAGGAAGAGAATGCATAGAAGGTAGCAGCAATATCGGAAGCATCTCTTTTGGAATGGGGGTTATATGCGAAGATACGAATTAGATACTTCGTATGAGGCTAATATGCCTAATGAAGTAGAATTTACACTTGATAGCAGATATGTAGTTAAGATAGGCGATGTGCGTTTCTATAATCTTATGGGGGAAACTATGCTTTCGGCCTTTAACGGACTTGTGCATCCTGATGATGTTACATCATTTGAACAGTTTGTTAATTCGGATATGTCTGTTGAATATTGTATCGTAAGATGCCTTATCAAGAATGGTTCGTACAGATGGATGCTGCTTTTAAAGAAACGTATCTATGAAGTGGGTTCTGACCGTATGGTAGAGCTTGTTGCTCAGGATATTATTGTAATATCCAATGATTTTGACCTGTATTACCATAGAGTAAGAAAATACAGGGCAATACTTAATGTTATTGATGAGAAAGTATTTGAATACGACCCACGAACAAGACTGCTTACAATATATTGTTACAGAAACAACAGATCTGAGATATTCGAAAGAACAGGTCTTAACGAATGGAAGGAAAGCTGCCTTAGCAAAGGATTTGTAGAAGGCGATGATATTATCCAGTTTGATGCATTATGCACTGCCATAGCAAGTGGCATGAATAATTTCATTGTTAAGCTTACATCTTCTATTATGTCTAAGGGGGAGCGTACTGATTCGTTAGTGTTCAGAGGACAGTCGCTGCTTGCTGACGGTGAGAACCGTATTACTGTAGGAGTCATATCTGAACCTGACCAGAGAACAAGAACTGTACAGGATTATGTAGGTGTAGATGAAGCAAAGCTTGATCTTGCAACTGGAATATATAACAAGAAAGCAGTCACAGACATGATAACTGAAGATATTAATAAGGCTTCAGTTTCTGGCAAGGAAAGCCAGATGTTTCTTATGATACTTGATATTGATAACTTCAAGAGTGTTAATGACAGTTATGGTCATTACTTTGGAGATGAGGTTATCAAAGCATTTGCAGATGCATTGAAGCTGTCAGTTGGAGGAAAAGGACTAGTTGGACGAATTGGCGGAGATGAGTTCATTGCCTTAATTAAAGATGTAACAGTTGAAGACTTAAGAATTATGCTTAAGTCGATGCGTAAGGGACTTAAAGTGTCACTTGCACAGAAACAGCCGGAATATCTGTTTTCTACTTCTATAGGTATTGCACAGTTTGGCAAAGACGGCAGTGATTTCGAGACATTGTTCAAGATTGCAGATGCGGCTCTTTATATAGCTAAGGAAAAGGGAAAGGACCGCTATATAATATATGATTATAATAAGCATGGTGATATCCTTGCAGATATGAAGCATGACATAGCATTTGGAAGCGGATTCATGAAGCCTATGGCTAAATATGAACTGGCAGCTAATATTGTTATGAAGGTATCACTTGGTCAGATGTCCGTGAAAGATGTTCTTTCAGAACTGACAGACAAGCTTAATGTTCATGGTATAAGTGTATATCGTGGACAGGACATGGAATGTATATACAGCACGGGACATTATAAGATTAATGTAACTGATGCAACATATGTCAATGATAACAATTTCGTGAGCCATTTTGATGAATATGGCGTTAACTGTGTTAATAATATTGCATCACTTACAATTGATTTTCCTGAGGCGTTCAGAAAGTTAAGAGATAATAATATCTGTTCATTCCTTCAGATAAAGGCAGCGGGTGTTGATGGACAGGATTATATGGTGGAATTCGACATATTTGGAACCAACAGAAGAAAGTGGAGCGACACTGATGTGGCAATGTTAAGAATTGTTGTTCTTGGGTTAACAAATGCTATAAGTGGGCGATTGACAGATTGATGTTGTGTGCTATAATTAATTGACAATCAATGCATTTTTATGCATATTAATATCAGAATTTAGGAGTATTAGGTTATGAGACGAGCAGTTTTTTCTATTCTCGTGGGTAATTCATCTGGTGTACTTAGCCGTGTCGCTGGAATGTTCAGCCGTAGAGGATATAATATAGACAGTCTTACGGTTGGTGAAACTCTCAATCCTGAGTTATCACGTATGACAATAGCTGTAACAGGTGAAGATGATGTACTTGAGCAGATTGAGAAGCAGCTCAATAAGCTTATAGATGTTAAGGAAATCGTTGAGCTTCCTGCACATGAATCAGTATGCAGAGAGCTTGTTATGATTAAAGTTGAATGTGGACCAGAGAAGAGACAGCAGGTTTCTTCAATTGCAGATATATTCAGAGCTAATATAGTAGATGTATCTAAGGAGTCCATGATAATTGCGCTTACAGGAAGCTTAAGCAAGATGAATGCATTTGTAGAGCTTCTTGAAGATTTCAACATTACAGAGATTGCAAGAACAGGAATTACAGGACTTGCAAGAGGAAGCGCAGATCTTAATAAGATGTAATAATTCTTTGGTGTAACCAGGGAACTTTTACAATATAAAACATATTTATATGGAGGTAGTTTAAAATGGCAGAAGCTAAGATCTATTATCAGTCAGATTGTAATTTATCATTACTTGACGGTAAGACAATCGCTATTATCGGTTATGGTAGCCAGGGACATGCACACGCATTAAATCTTAAGGATTCAGGTCAGCATGTAATTATCGGACTTTATGAGGGTTCTAAGTCATGGAAGAGAGCTGAGGAGCAGGGATTTGAAGTATTCACTGCTGCAGAGGCTGCTAAGAGAGCTGACATCATCATGATTCTTATCAATGATGAGAAGCAGGCTAAGCTTTATAAGGAAGATATCGAGCCAAATCTTGAGCCAGGTAACATGCTTATGTTCGCTCATGGTTTCAACGTTCATTTTGGTTTAATTAAGGCTCCTAAGGGTGTTGATGTAACAATGATCGCTCCTAAGGGACCAGGACATACAGTACGTTCAGAATATCAGGCTGGAAAGGGTGTTCCTTGTCTTGTTGCTGTTGAGCAGGATGATACAGGAAAGGCTCTTGATATGGCACTTGCATATGCATTAGGAATTGGTGGAGCAAGAGCTGGTGTTCTTGAGACAACATTCAGAACAGAGACAGAGACAGACCTCTTCGGTGAGCAGGCAGTTCTTTGCGGTGGTGTTTGTGCACTTATGCAGGCTGGTTTCGAAACTCTTTGCGAAGCTGGATATGATCCACGTAACGCTTACTTCGAGTGTATCCACGAGATGAAGCTTATCGTTGACCTTATTTACCAGTCAGGATTCGCTGGAATGAGATACTCAATCTCTAACACAGCTGAGTATGGTGATTACATAACAGGTCCTAAGATCATCACAGAGGATACTAAGAAGGCTATGAAGAAGATTCTTTCTGATATCCAGGATGGTACATTCGCTAAGGAATTCTTACTTGACATGAGCGAAGCTGGTGGACAGGTACACTTCAAGGCTATGAGAAAGCTTGCTTCTGAGCATCCATCTGAGAAGGTTGGTGAAGAAATCAGAAAGCTTTACAGCTGGAATGATGAGAAGGATAAGCTTATCAACAACTAATAATCAGTAATTGATAATATTTAAGGGCTGCCATTTATGGCAGCCCTTTTTAATGTCTGATGTATGATTGTTATGTTTTATTACTCCTGGTCTTTTTTGAACTCATCTTTATTCTCGTCGTATTTTTTATTATAAAGATTCTTTGTTCTATTGAACTGAAGCCCGATTACTACAGCAATAATAAGAATTGCTATTCCATTAATGAGAAGTCTCAATACATTCTTTTTTGAAGATTCTTTCTGTGCAGCCTTTATTTCCTGCTGTTCTTCTGCAATACTTGATTCTTCGGCTGCTTTGGAACTTTCTATGGATTCTTTTTCTGCAGCTTCTTTAGCAAGTCTTTCCTGCTCTTCATATGTAGTAATGTTTTCTAACATATCATTGCCGGTATCAGCACCCACATTAGATCTGTAAAGACCAAAATCAGCACAGCTGTATTCATAGTCATCTGATACATAGAACCAGCACCACTGCTGTGAAACATGCTTTTTGTATGCATCAGATTGTACTTCAATGGAAGTACGGTTACCAAGACGTGAAAGCGGAAGTCTTAAGTTCATAGTAAGCTTGTTATCTGTATAAAGGTGAAGATAAGTCTTAGGAACATCCCAAGTGCCATAAGTTGTGGCTGAGTCCGGAAAGACAGAAGAATCATTACTTACCTCAACTGATTCGGCAACTGCATGTGAAAACAGCATGTGTCCGCCGTGACCATATTCACCATTAAGATCCTGTGTAACTACAACAAGAGGTTTAAAACGTCTGATAGAAGATGTTACATATGATTTTACATCATCATATACATACTGTTTCTTGGCTGCCTCAAGTGATGTACTGTACAGGTCAGGGAAGTTACCGCATATAGGATAGTGCTTTATGCCGGATTCCCATAATCCATCAAGCTTTTCATGTTCTCTTATCTTGGCAGATGATGTGAACTCACACATATATGCTACTTGCACAGCCAGATCCTGTTCTCCGCCATAAGTGGCAAGAACTCCGCCGAGGAAAAGAATTTCATCATCGGCATGTGTGGCAAATACAAGAATGTCTGCCTTATCGCATGGAGTTTTCCATGTCTGTACATCGGCAGGAGCCTGACCCTGTGAGTATACATGCATGTCACATATAGCTTCGCCTGATGCAAATGTTATGGTCATCTCAGATGTTCCTTCAGGAATTTCAATATATTCATGGAGAAAATCATTAGTTCCGAAAGTTTCTGTCTTTCCGTTGTATGTCAGTGTCCACTGGTCAGGGATTAAATCCCATTTGATGTACAGAGAATACATTTTTTCAGAAGAAGTCACCTGAATTGTATCTCCTGCTGAAAATGAGGTCTTAGTATTATAAGAACCATCAGTCATCCTGCTTACACTTCCTCCGTTGGATAGTGTTATGTTAGGAGTGAGCTCTGCAGCGGATGTTTCTCCTGCCTTGACAGGAAAAGAGAAAATCATGATGCAGAACAATGCGATGAAAACTAAAGCGGCAAGCTTTAGAAAGATACTTTTTGATTTAGTATAGGTCATTGATTCGTACCATTCCTTAATATAAATTTTTACTCATTATTATAAACATAATGTGCATATACTTTCAACAACTCAGAAGGATATGTTATAATAAAAAACAAAAATTTCAAAAGGTTACAGAATATAGATGAGAAAAGATACAGATGCAATGTACAGGATGGGACTGTACGGCAGTGGGATAGAAAGAATTAAATTAAAAAAGGCGATACAGACAATAGAAAGAGCCTCAGGTTCACAGGCTAAGATTGTAGATATCGGACATGAGGGGTTCACAGCAGCATGTGAAGCACTTGAACTTGGCTCAGTTGATATGGCTGTTGTAAGTATGACAGAGCTTATCAGGATGGAAAAGAATGATGAAGACCTGCCGGACGGTGTAGTTATATCAGGAGTTCTGAAAAGAGAAGATCCAAGACTTGTGATGGTTAGAAAGAGAAGAACTAAAGATATAGTAGAGGATGCAGTTGTTGTTACTGATTCAGAAAGGTGTATAGCTCAGATAGGACACATGTATGACGGTGTAAGCTGTATAGTTGAACCGGATATAAGAAAATGTTTTGAAAAGCTTGATTCTGAAGAATGTGATGCAGTATTTACGGCTCTTGAGGATATCAAGGCATCAAAGATGCATAACCGGCTGTTGTACAGATATACAATTATGGATTACGGGGAGTGCGTACCTGTTCATGGTCAGGGAATATATGCAATACTGACTAAGGAACGAAAGGAAGCAGTGCGCACAGCAAGAGACATATCACATAAAAGCACGGCTGTGTGTTTTGAGATTGAAGATGACATAATAACTAAAGTTATGCAGAATGTATATGTAAAGACATGTGATGTATATGCAAGAATTAGTGGTGATAAACTTGAGATATATGCAGATGTTACAGGAAACAGAGGCAGGGTGTGTGTTAACGAAAAAGGAGAACTTGCCAGCAAAAATGTCTTAACAAGAAAAATAGTGGACAGAATTAGCAAAAATATGTAATAATA
>CAVBPJ010000030.1:0-32079 GCA_963597265.1 Evtepia sp.
AATTACCAGTATCCAGCAGCTATTAATACTGCACTTGAATTTCTTGCAAAGCCAGAGACAGCTGAGCTTCCAGTTGGAAGATATGAACTTGATGGAGATAACATCTATGTTCTTATTCAGGATCAGACAACAGCTCCAGTTGAGAATAAGCGTGCAGAAAGTCACAGAAATTATATTGATATCCAGTATCTTTTCACAGGAAAGGAAGTTCAGGGATATGCACCACTTCTTCCAGGAGTTACAGGTGAGGAGCCAGCTGGTAAAGACAATATTTTTTATGAGACAGTAGAGAATGAACAGTTTGTTACATTACATCCTGGTGAATTTACAGTATATTTTACTAATGATATTCACCGTCCTAATTGTACTATGGATGAACCAGTTAACATTCATAAGGCAGTTGTTAAGATTAAGGAAAGTCTCATCAAATAATGAGAACAGTATATTTATTGCTTCAATATAATATTTAGACGAACGGCACCAGAAGAAACGAAATGTATCGTATTCTTTTGGTGCTGTTTTTGTATATAAAAACAGAATAAACGGATAAAAGAAAATGTAAATTTTACCCACACATCTCTTTTGCATAAACTTAGATTTTACATAGTCTTTTTATAATAATGACGTTTTTTAAAAGCCAAACTAATAAGGAGAACGTCATGAGAAGGAGAAAAAAACAGATAATAGCAGGTACTGTGGTTGCTGTTATGATGGCAGGCAGTATCATTGCAAACATTTCACCACTTATAGCAAGTCAGACGGGTAGCAATAATGTTGCAGCAGGTGAGACCTTTAATAAAGAAGGTTTATGGATTACAGAAATCTATCAGAATGATGTAGACAGAAGTGAGAAGAATAACACAAGAGAGAGCAGTGGATACGAAAGTATTAAACTTTATAAGAGCACAACTGATCTGATGGAATTTGTTGAGATAACAAGCACATATGACAAAGCTGTTAATTTCAACGATACATACGAATTTGTATATAACGATACAGTCCAGAAGGTTACAACTATGGACGGTAATGATGAAGTTATAATACAGCCAGAGGAAAAGGTTGTACTGTGGAATTACAGAAGTGATGTCAAGACTGCAATTCCAACTGAGGAAGAGTTCAGAAGCGAGATGCGTATTCCAGATGATGCAGTTGTACTTAAAGTTACAAGTGGAGTAAACTGGGCTGTTACATCAACATTTTCATTAAAGACAAAGTCAGATGACAGAACTATCTCAACATTCAAGGCAACTGACAAAGTTGATACAATGGACGGATATTCAGTTGAACTTGCAATTCCTGATATTGGTAATGAGATGCAGGTTTACCGTGAAATGTGTGAGCCTTCACCTGGATATGTATATTCAGGACAGCTTAATGGACTTGTTAATGCCAAGGTGCCTGATAATCAGATTGCAGATGGCGTATTTATTACAGAAGTAAGACCTAATGATATTAACAGAAGCAGTGTTTATGGAATTAGTGATGACTTAATGGAATGTGTGGAAGTTGTTAATACAACTGACCATGACGTTGACCTTAATAATGAATATCAGTTTGGATATGCTGTTAAAGAGGGGAGCAGAAAGATATTACAGATAAGTCATTATGATGAAAATGCAGAGTCAAATATAGGCTCATCAGAAGGATGCGTTGTTCCGGCAGGAAAAACAGCAGTACTGTGGTGCTACAGAATCAATTACCTTAAGAATTACACAAGCTTCCCTACAGAGAAAGAATTCAGAGATGCTTATAAGATAAGTGATGATATTCCTGTATATTTATTCACAGGTCAGAACGGAATGAATAATACAAACCGTACAGTTGAGCTTTATAAGCTGAATTCTGATGGAACAAGAAAGATGGTTTCTTACTATTCTTATATCGGAAGTTCAGACTGTAAGGACAATAAGTCAGCAGAACTTATGGTTAATCCGGAAGGACCAGAAATGCTTCTTAAAACAGGTAATGCAACAACTTCTATGGGCGTTGTTTCTGCCGACCAGTATACATATTTAAAAGATGATGGCTCAGCTTTAACTTTAAGACTTAATGATGTTGTTCCGGATTCAGTTATGCAGGGTGATGAGTTAAGAGTTAATTTCTACTTTGAAGAGAACGGAAACCTTCCAAGAACAGGAATTACAACATATTACAGATTTGATGGAACAGGAAGCTGGTATAGCTCAACAGAGGTAAAAAGACGAGTTCCTAACCTCTATGAAGCACTCATTCCAGCAGATGAACTGTTTTCACATGATTATGTTGAGTTCTATGTAAGTGCTGATAACAGATACCGCAGTACATTAAGTGATATATACAGAGTTAATATCAGCAAGCTTAATGAGGTTGATGGTATAAGAACTAATATCAGTGACAAGCAGGAAGTAAGCGGAACAATATCTGTAACTGCCAATGATGGAGGAGATAATCATTCATCACAGATATATGTAGATGGAACAGAGTATAAGACAGTTCCTATGCTTGAGGACGGTGCTTACTATACATTCCATGCAGATGGCAGAGACAGTTATTTCAAGAATGCAGTTACAACTACAGATAATGAAACAATTGCGTCAATTGGAAAGTGGCAGTATCAGATATTAGACGGACAGGCTATACATATTGATAACAGTTACTTCACATATAACGAAGAAAATGCATCATATGATATTACACTCAGATTCTGGGCAGGTACATATGGAGCAACAGTTGATGAATATCTTCTTCCTGATGCCAACAGAGAAGATTTTACTGTTACCAAGCTTGCATTAAAGCTTATTAATGGTAATGTATATTATCCAACACAGATTGGACCAGATGATCCGGATACAAGCACTAAGACTAACCTCAGTACAGCTTATGAGACAGTTCATTATATTGGTGATTCAACAGGAATGTGCCCATATATGGATGCAAGCTATTCAATACCAGCATCAGAGGTTACAGCAGTTGGTGCACAGATAGATACTACAAAGCTTTCAGACGGAGAGCATACATTAAAGGTAACTAATGGTTCAAGCACTAAAGAAGTTACATTTATTGTGGATAATAAAGCTCCAGAAATTGACCTTGGTGTAGAAGATGGAAGCGTATTAAGTGGAAATCTTACATTCAGTCCAAAGGTTACAGAAGACCATACTTTAGATACATTTGTTGTAACTTTAGATGGTGAGCAGATTAATGATGTGTATGAGACAACAGCATATTCATTAGGAGATGGACAGCATATTATATCAGCATTTGCAAAGGATGCAGCAGGAAATGAGACAACTAAGACAGCTGTATTTACAGTTGACGGAACACAGATAACAATTACAGCAGGTGGAACAACAGATATAACAGATAATAGTGCTTCGCTTTATCTTAATGTTTCTAATGTAAAGTCAGATACAACAGCGACATTTTATAAGGCAGTAAAGATTAACACAGACAGCATTAAGACTAATACATCAGAAGGAATACTTCCATATATCCAGTACACAGTTAATGTAGCAGATGCTAAGGACGATGAGATGATTGTGGCAGACTGGGACGGAAAGGCTTCTAACAATGATGGAACACATGCAGAGACAATGTATGTATTAAATACTGCTAATGGTGAATGGGACGAGATTGCGAAGGCAGACAGTAACGGAACAATCAAGGAAGCAGCATTTACAGTAGCTAATCATGTAAAAGACGGCACAGCAACAATTATCGTACAGTGTACAGCAGATTCAGCACTGCCTGAGTTAGACACTGTTACAGATGGCAAGCTGAATAATAATGCAGCTTGGGATGGTACTACGGTTCCAGAAGATTATGATTTCTGTTTTGCATGGGAGACTGATACACAGTACTATGCAGAAGAGTGGCAGAACCATTTCCTTAATATCAATAACTGGATTGTTAACAATGCAGATGAGCGTAAGATAAAATATGTAATCCACACAGGTGATATCGTTGATGATGTTGATATGACATATGAGTGGGAGAATGCTGATGAGGCAATGGGAATACTTGATAAAGCAGGTATGTCATATGGAGTTCTTGGTGGAAACCATGATGTGGCAGCAGGTCTTGCAGATTATGAGAACTATTACAAATATTTTGGCGAAAACCGTTTCAAATCACAGAAGACATATGGCGAGTCATATAAGAATAATAAAGGACATTACGATTTAATCAGTGAAGGTGGTCAGGACTTTATTATTGTATATATGAGCTGGAATATATATCAGGAAGAAATTGACTGGATGAATCAGGTACTCCAGCAGTACAGTGACAGAAAGGCAATACTCTGCTTCCATACATACACTAATGTAAAGCAGAGCTCAGGTACATACCTTGACTATTATGGACAGCTTGTACAGAAGTATGTAGTTGCTAAGAATCCTAATGTGTTCGCAGTACTCAATGGACATTATCACGGCTCTTCATATGAGACAGTAATGTTTGATGATGATGGAGATGGCAAGAACGACAGAACAGTATACCAGATATGTACTGATTACCAGTCAGGATTTGAAGGTGGTAACGAATATATTAAGTTCCTCTATTTTGACCTTGATAATAACAAAATCTATATGAATTCATATTCACCATGTATGGACGATTTCAATTACTACGACACAGAAGTTCATACATTAAATGTTGAGGGTGCATCAGCAACAGGTGTTGATGAGATGGTTCTTGATGTTGAATTCAACACTAATGAGCAGACAATTCTTGAAAAGAGCTTCAATGCTTATGTATACACTAATGAAGAGATTGGAACTGCAAATGTTGATTCATCAACAGGAAAGGCTGTTCTTCAGGTAAATAACCTTGAAGCAAATACCGGTTATAAGTGGTATGCAGTAGTAACTAATGCAGCTACAGGCGTTAATAAGAGCGGTGTATATGAATTTACAACTGCAAAGAAGAGCGCAGATGTTGTAACAGGTGATGATCAGGATAATTCTGATAAATCTGGAAATATAATTGCAACAGGTGACAGTGCAAGGATATGGGTATATATTCTGGCAGGCATGTCAGCCATTGCAGTAGGTATTGTAACTGTTAAGAAGAAAAAAGAGGCATAATATCAGTGGAAAACAGGAGTAGTTTATATAAGAGAACTCTCCGTGTACTACTTCCGGTGGTGATTCTTGCGGGAATCATCATCGGAAGTTGTCAAATACAGAGAGCTCATATTAAAGCGAATAATGGCGTAGTATATGTTAAAGCAAAGGTTATCCAGATAATTGAAGATAACTCTGGCGGACAGCCATTTAGTGGGGCGCAGAAGGTAAAGGCACGAATTACAAGCGGACAGTATAAGGGACTTGATTGTGAACTGGATAATTCTAATTCATATCAGAGAGGTGCGTTCTGTACAAAAGGAACTAAAGTAATTGCGGTTATAAAAGACATAGATGGAACCCTTACAGGCTCTGTGTACAATTATGACAGAACAATGATGGTATATGTATTACTTGGACTGTTTTCATTAAGTCTTGTTCTTGTCGGTGGCAAAAAGGGTGCTGCTTCTTTATATGCACTTGTATTTACATTTATATGTGTAATCTGTATGTATGTTCCTCTTCTGTATGCCGGTATGAATGGAATATTAGCTGCCCTTATTACTGCAATTGTGATTCTGGCAGCCTCAATATATATACTTAATGGTTTTTCAACAAAAACCATGTGTGCAATAATAGGTACATCAACAGGTATTATAATATCTGGCGGGCTTGCAATGATTGCAGGAAGCATGTCACATTTGAACGGATATAATATGACAGATGTTGAATCAATGATATATATTGCCAATAATTCTAAGTTACATGTTTCAGACATATTATATGCAGGAATACTGATATCATCGCTTGGCGCTGTTATGGATGTAAGTGTATCAATTGTAGCAGCAATAACAGAGATTCATGAAAAAGCACCGAATTTAAAGGCAAAAGAATTATTCATGTCAGGAATGCATGTGGGACATGATATGATGGGAACAATGTCCAATACACTGATTCTTGCATATACAGGTTCGGCAACAGGAACTCTTCTTACAATATATTCATATGAGATGCCATATCTGCAGCTTATGGGATATAATTCTATAATAATAGAGATTGTGTGTGGATTATGTGGAACAATAGGTGTAATACTTACGGTTCCAATACAGGCATTTATAACAACAATGGTTTTGAAAGTAAGAAAGTAATACGAAAAATCTTTCGATAAAAAGTTGCTATTGTTAATTAATACGCGTATAATATAGCAAGGGTTTGTTATTAATTTAACATGATATTGGGGGTTATTCAATATGTTGGCAGAGCAGGTATTGGCATTAATTATTTTCATTTCTATGTTTGTATTAATAGTTCTTGATAAGATAGAGAGGCATTATGTGACGCTTGGATGCGGTGCATTGACGCTGATTGGTGTATTTGGAATTATCATGAAGTCGCCGAAGGCGATTATGAGTACACTTAATATCAGAAGTATATTTACAACAAGTTTCTGGTATCAGTCAGGGGCAGCAGAGGAAGCGGTATCAGGTATTAACTGGTCAACTATTATATTCATTGCAGGTATGATGATTATGGTTGAGGTTATGGCTGACGCAGGATTTTTCAGATGGCTGTGTATGCTTCTTGCCAAGGCTGTACACTATCGTACCAGAGCATTATTCATAACATTTATGATTATGTCTTTTTGTCTGGCTATGTTTATAGACAGCATAACAGTTATATTATTCCTTGCAGCTGTATCTATAGAATTGGCAAAGCTGTTAAAGTTTAATCCTGTTCCTATGATTTTATCAGAAATCTTCTGTGCTAATCTGGGAGGTTCAGCAACAATGTGCGGAGATCCACCTAATATAATCATTGGTACATCGCTTAATTTTTCATTTTCAACATTTATTACACATACAGGTCTGATTGCAGCAATCAGTATGGTATTTATTGTAGTGTATTTCCTGATAGCATACAGAAAAGAGCTTGCATCATCACCAGACATTGATAAGCTGGCAGCGTCTATGCCAAGTCCGTCAGAAGCTATTACTAACAAGAAGGATTTTGCATTAAGCTGTATTATATTCTTCTGTGCTGTTGTAATGCTTGTAACACATGCACTGACTGGACTTACGGTTGCTCTTATCGGACTTGTTATTGCAGTATTTTCACTTATTGTATCAGGTAAAAAGGCTTTACATATGTTGAAGTCAATCGATTATAAGACACTTTTATTTTTTGTAGGACTGTTTATTGTTGTCGGTGGACTTGAACAGACAGGTATATTGGAGATAATTGCGGCATTTATAGGTCGTGTGAGCAAGGGTAATCTTAAGCTTATGGTTGCAATTATTATTGTTATATCAGCATTTGCAAGTGCACTTATTGATAACATTCCATTTGCTGCAACTATGGTTCCTGTTATTAAGAGTCTGGCTGCGACACAGGGAGTTGACCTTTCTGTTCTTGCATGGGCACTGTCTATGGGAACTGACGTTGGAGGAAGTGCAACACCTATAGGTGCATCTGCTAACGTTGTTGGTACATCAGTGGCAGCTAAGAACGGATATATGATTGGATGGGGTAAATACTGCCGCACAGCTGTTCCGGCAACTATAATAGTAGTACTTATATCTATGCTGTGCATATTTGTAAGGTATTGTTAATTGTTTATGCATAGATTATATGTTCAGAAATGGGGGTTTTTATGGGAGAACAGTTAATTATTTCGATAAGCCGTGAGTTTGGAAGCGGAGGGCATGAGATAGCTGCAAAGCTTGCTGACCGGTTAGGGCTTGCATTCTATGACAGGTCGATGTTAGATGAGATTGCTGCAGGGATGAATGCGGATGCGTCTGAATTACACAAATATGATGAAAAACCAACTAATCGTCTGTTATCAAGAAGAGTTGGCAATCATACTAATTCTTATGAAGAGATTATTGCACAGTTCCAGTTTGATTATATCCGTAAGAAAGCGGAGAGTGGAGAGTCTTTCATAGTAGTAGGCCGGTGTTCTGAAACAGTGCTTAAAGACTATGACTGCCTGATATCTGTATTTGTTACGGGTGATAAGGAACACAAGATTCAGAGAGTTATGGAACGGTATAACATCTCTGAATCAGATGCGTACAGTAAGATGAGAAGACATGACAGATCAAGAAAACAGTATCATAACAGACATTCTGACTTCAAATGGGGGGATGCAACATATTATGATATGTGTATCAACAGCAGCCCCCTCGGAGTAGATAAGACTGTCAATGTTCTGGAAAGTTATGTTAAAGAAAGAACTGGTAATCAGGAACTTTAATTATGAAATGCACATCTGATGCAGAGATTTAATCTCATCGCAGCAGCCTGGATTCTTCATAAATGTTTCGCACATATTTTTCAGCACCTCCTTATAAACAGGGGGTGTTGTTTTTTTCGTAAGCAGATATGATAAAAGCTTGAATATCACAGGAGAACGGAATATTTTTTCTGTATACTGTGTCTGCGCTGTTGATATTCTTACACCGTGGGTAGCGGCATGATGAAATATATCTGGCATGCGGGCAGAATGTTCTTCAGCAAGTCCCCATGCAATCCACTGATACAATAAATCTGTGTTGATATAAGGCGCATTAAGTATTTCCAATATATTGCGGTATACATAGAATGCAAAGCGTTCACCTGACAATACAGGATCTTTCTCAATAGATGTATAAGAGATTCTTTTTGCCCGGTAGTTACTGAAGGCTGTATTATATGGTTCGAGCATATATGATTTGTAAACATGCTCAGTTGCCTCCATAGGTGTTAATACTGCAGGGAAAAAGCAGCCATATGCAATTGTTATGTATATGAAAGCCTGTGGAGGATTATTCAGGCGGTTGCGCTTCATATCTACTGGAATGTTATTAAAAGAACTGCCAATGCATGAAGCAGCATTTTTAATATATTCCTCATCATACTGGTTATCCAGAAAGCTTTTACTTGTGAAGAAATTTCTCCATTCAGAGTAATCAGCCTGTCTTAAAAGCAGGTTATTTAATGCATCAAGACCATACTTTTCATAAACAGCATTTTGGTGACTTATAGTCGCCTTATCAATCTGTTCAAGAAACTCAATATCAGCAAAGAATGAATTCTCATAATCATCAGCTTCATTCTTAAGCTCGGGAATATCTTCAAGATTGATTTCTGGCATTGTCTTTCGGTTCTGCCTTTCGCTGACTCTGGACATTATGCTTTTGTAAGCCATATGAAGCTGCTGGAATTCTTCCGGGTTCGTTTCAGGATGATACAGCCTGCTTTTCTTTGCATAAGCAGATTTAATGAATTCAATATCATTAGTCGGTTCAATTCCTAATATTTGCCAATCATTCATCATTGTCCTCCTTATGAATATCGTTAAGCATCTGACCGATAATATCCTCTTCATCAAAGTGGTTGCGGTTTATAGCACATTCAAGAAGCAGAAGATTCCTGAATACATCTTTCTTGGCACGCGCAACCTGTGTAATATTATTGCTTTCAAGAGCAGCAGCAAATGTGGATATTGTACCGATAATTTGGTGCTTGTATTCCTCATCAGCCTGTGCATGGAGACGTTCTGCCCATGCCATTATATTACGGTTTTCTTCCTTGTCTTTTTCAAGAACCATCTGGTTCATCTTGTTATTCATTGCCATGCGTTTCTGCTCAACGTCAGAAGTGCTAAGATGTGAATTCTTATTAAGAATAGTGGCTTCGATTTTATTATCACTGTGCATGTCACGCGCTTTTACTTCAAGTACACCATTAATGTCATATGTAAATGTGACCTGAATCATAGTGTTACCTTCCACATCAGGAGTAACATTTAAAGAATACTTACCTAAAGAGAGGTTGCTGTCAGCCATCATTTCTTCGCCCTGATATACCTCAAAACCTATTGCTTCCTGAAAAGGTCGGAGTCCTGAGTAGAAAGCAGACTTGGATATAGGAAGAATAGAATTCTTTGGGATAATGACACTCATATATAAAGGTGAATTCTCATTGCTGTGTGTTCCGATACCAAGAGAAAATGGGCATACATCAGTCATTACAATATCCCTTACATGCTCGTCACGTTTAATTATTCCTGTAAGGACACCTGTACCCAGGGCTACATAATTATCAATATCGTCATCACCGGTAATATTTCTGTGAAAAAGTGCAGACAGATACTTCTGTACAACAGGCATTTTGCAGCTTCCACCAACAAGAATAACATCAGCAATCTGGTTGATAGAGATTTTGGCACCGTTAAGGGCGTCATTAATAATATTCCTGATTCTGCCAAGAACCTTTGCACATGCTTCAAGAAGATATTCGCTTGTGTATACAAGGTCATAGGAAGTTCCTTTAATATTAACATGCATATTGGCGGAGCTTTCGTGAGAGAGCAGCTTCTTAACATTTTCAGCAGCCCATATGATATTCTGCTGTGCCATATTATCGAGTGAGTTGAAATCTATATTGTTTCGTTCACAGAAATCAAAGGCAATCTCCCTGTCAAAATCTTTGCCGCCAAGCTGGTTATCTCCGGCAACGGCAATGATTTCGATGATGTTCTCAAAGCAGTCAACTACAGATATATCAAGAGTTCCACCACCGAAATCGACTACGATATATATTCCGTCAGGGTGTTCCGAGTTGTTTTTCCACTGGTAGTATAAAACAGCGGCAGAAGGTTCATTTACAAGTCTTTTGACTTGAATTCCTGCTATTCTGGCGGCAAGCTTGGTGGCTTCGCGCTGGTTATCATCAAAGTATGCTGGAACAGAAATAACGGCTTCTGTTACAGGTTCGCCGAGCTGTTCACTGGCATCGTCGACTAATTTCTTAAGTAAAAATGCGGATAAATCCTCTGATGTGTATTGTGCAGTTCCAAGCTTATACTGCTTGGGAGTTCCCATAGTACGCTTGAATTCTGCGACAGTAAGACCAGGGTGGGAAACACGCCTCTGACGTGCGACCTCCCCCACAAGAATATTGGTGCCGTCATCATTAAGACTGACAACGCTTGGTGTCAGAACATTTCCAAGATTGTTCTTTAACAGTTCCACATTGTCATCTTTCCAGACCGCTACAAGGCTGTTGGTTGTTCCAAGATCGATTCCGATAAGTGCCATATAATAATCCCCCTCTTATATAATTATGACGACATATGCTATATGTCTGTACTTTAGAATCTTACCAGTTCCACAAGAAATACAGCTATACATGAACATATTGCAACGGTTGTGAGCCCCTTGCCTTTCAGGGCAAGTATTACTGCAACTAAAAGTCCGCCAACTGCACCAACCCACCAGTTGGTTGCATAGAATATTGCAGGAATTGTCATAGCTGTAAGAACTGCATATGGTATGTAATACAGAAAAGAACGTATAAAACGGTTATTAATCTTTTCTTTGATTGCAATAAAAGGTATTACTCTGATAAGGTAGGTTGTTCCTGCCAGTATCAGAAGATATATAAAGAAAATACTGTTATTCATAATATCCTCCCAAAGTTTAATTATCAGAATTACCGGATTCATCCTTAATAGGAAAGAATATAGAACCGATAATTGCGGATGTAATAGCAACTATTGTAATTGTGATACCGCTTGAAATCTTAGAAAGAAGCGGTACATAGTAGAATAAGCAGCTAAGTAATATAGCTATAATTACTACGATGAGAACAGGTCGTGCCTTCTTCATCTCAGGAACAACTACAGCAACAAACATTCCGTAGATTGCCACACTTAAGGCACTCATAAGGCGGTCCGGAAGGACATTTCCAAGAATAGCCCCGATAAATGTACCAAATGCCCATCCAATATAAGGCAGGGTGGCAAGTCCGGCAAAGTAACTGCGTTTGATTTCATCTTCTTTAGTTGCAACTGCGAATATCTCATCTGTTATAAAGAAACCGAGAAGCCAGCGGTATATTCCTTTAAAACGGCTGTCAGCTTTCTGACCGACAGATATTGACATGAAAGAATACCTTATATTAATAGTAATCTGCGATATAAGCATCTGTATGTACTGACCCGGATGAATCATAATTCCAATACCGGCGAACTGGCCGGCAGAGGTTACGGTTGTCATAGATATAAGAACAGCCTGCCACCAGCTAAGACCGAATGATACGGCCATTATTCCAAATGTAAAAGATACTGACAGATAGCCAAGGGCAATAGGTATGCCTGCTAGTAGTCCTCGTTTATAATTATTCATCTTAATTATCTCCATGTATATGTTGTTGTACTTAATATAGTAAAGCTAATTATATATTCTACCACACATTTGCAATAAAAGCACTTGAGAATTTTTTATGCATAAAATGTCAAAAGTTTGTATAACATACAGGAAGCATATGTTATAATATGGAAAAATACGTAAAATTACAGGGGCAGGTTATGAAGATAAGAGAATTAATAGAACAGGGTAAGACTACGTTGTCATTCGAGGTGTTTCCACCTAAGAAGGATACGGATTTCGCTAATGTGGAGGAGGCTGCATTTGGTATAGCACAGTTACAGCCAAGCTACATGAGTGTTACATATGGTGCAGGGGGAAGCACTAAGGGACATACAATAAGACTTGCAGGAGATATCCAGAAAAAGTTTAATGTTCCTACGATAGCACATCTTACATGTGTATGTGCAACTAAAGAGAGCATAGAGCAGGCACTTTCACAGATGAAGGAGGCTGGAATCGAGAATATTCTTGCATTAAGAGGTGATGTGCCAAAAGATTTTAATGGAGATGCGTTTACAGATTTCTCACATGCATCAGAGCTTGTTAAGCTTATTAAAGAGAACGGAGACTTCTGTGTGGGTGGAGCATGTTATCCAGAGGTTCATCCGGATTCAGCGAGCAAACAGGCGGATATCGAGGGACTTAAGAAAAAGGTTGAGGCAGGCTGCGAGTATCTTACAACACAGATGTTTTTTGACAATAATATATTCTTTAACTTTATGTACAGAGTGCGTGAAGCTGGAATTACAGTTCCTATAATTCCGGGAATTATGCCGATTACAAGACAGGTTCAGGTAAAGAATGCAGTTAAGCTTTCAGGCTGTAATGTTCCGGAAAGATTTAAGAATATTGTAGACAGATTTGGAGATACAGAAGCTGCCATGAAGCAGGCAGGAATTGCATATGCGACAGACCAGATAATAGACCTTATGGCTAATGGTGTTAACCATATTCATGTGTATTCAATGAATAAGCCGGAGGTTGCTAAGGGAATACAGGATAATCTTTCTGAGATTATGAAGGTATGAGCTATATAGAGATATCACATAGAAAGATAGTACAGGGAATGCAGGAACAGATACCGGCATTCCCGATTTTTTTGTATTTATTTATATGCAAACATTCATCATATTATCCATTGACACATATGTGTGGGAAGATTAGAATTAATCCGTTTGGGCTTTCTAACCAGACTGAAAATTATGCTTGGCATATTGATTAAAAACTACTAAGATAAAAGAGGAAGAAAAAATGTTAGACAAAGATATGGAAGTAATGAAAACAGCAGCTTTTAATAAGGCAGACATATGTAATAATCATCTGGGAAAGTATTTTGTAAGAGCGATAATGGCAGGATTTTTCATTGTTGTTGCAACAATATTATCTAATGTTACAGCAGCAGTTCTTTATCCTACATATCCACAGTTTGGAAAGCTTCTTGGAGCAATATTTTTCTCAATTGCAATAATACTTGTTGTATTTATTGGCGGAGAATTATTTACAGGTAACAATATGGTTATGGCTATGGGTGTATACACTAAGACATGTAAAGTGTCTGATATGCTTAAAACATGGGTAGTAAGTTATATTGGTAATTTTGTCGGATCATTTATATTAGGTGGTTTACTTGTATTAAGTAATGCATCACATCAGCTGTTGGTTGATTATTATAAGAGTTTTATATATACTAAATTATCAGCAACTCCTATGGAGCTTTTTGTAAGAGGCGTAATGTGTAATTTTCTTGTGTGTCTTGCTGTATACACAGGAATGAAATTAAAGAGTGAAAGCGGAAAGATGATAATGATGTTCTGCATTATCACAGCATTTGTTATTGCAGGTTTTGAGCATTGTGTAGCTAATATGGGTACATTTACAATAGGCTATATGCTTCTCGGAGATATCGGAACTATGGCAGTTATTAAGAGCCAGATATTCGTTACACTTGGTAATATTGTTGGTGGTGCAGTGTTGTTGACACTCCCATTAAAGTTAATGAGTGCAGAGCATTAATTATTGTTTTTTAAGAATGGTATGTGTATGAGGGATAATAAAAAGAAAAAAACAGCGGCGTGGGGTAATGTCCTGATAGTGGCTTTTAATGTTGTACTTATGTTATGTGCAGTATTTGCTTCATATGTGTATACAAAGAACATGGAAGTAGAGAATTATAAGCTTCAGACCGATGCATTCTGTTCAACAGTTGAGTCTATGAAACAGATATCAGAAAGTTATCTGAAGAATGAGAAGGGTTATGTAAATGACTGGGCTGCATATATATCTTCAAGCGGTATGACAAGAGAAGAAGCTATTGAATATATTACTAAAGTCAATACGCAGAAAGACAGATATGCACATATTGTTGATATGGATGATTTCAGTGCAAGGTCTACTTACTGGCGCAATGGCATAAGTAACTGGACATCATGTTATGAAGAGAAGGCGAAGGAAGATACCAATGGAGCCAGATTCTTCATTAATATGATGAAGACTATGTTTAATCAGGAAAATGATGATGTTATAACTGTGTTAGGTAAATACCGTGTAGGTGAAACACAGCAGACAGTTATAAGTGTTGGAAGTAAAGTTGTGCTTAATTCAGATGACAATTCCACTACTAAAGAGTATCTGCTTTTAAGAGTTATCCCTGTTGAGTCTTTGAAGAACACATGGATATTCCCGACAGAATATTCAGATGCTGAGATTGGTATTATAACTAACGGTGGTGAGTATGTAGTACAATCACAGTCAATGAAATCAAAGAATTTTCTTGAATTTATAAGAGGTTATAATTTTCAGGATGATTACAATAGAATGCATGAATTAGAGGATACACTGGTTAATAATGACAGTGGACTTCTTGTATATAATAATTCCAAGTCAGAAAAATGTTTCTGGTATTATTCAAGATTTTCGAATAGTTCAGGACTGGATATTATAGGATGTATACCAGAAGATTCGCTTGGAACTCTCTATATTAACTGGTTTATTATCATATCAATATGTGGAGCTTTGTTATTGATACTTCTGGTTGATATTGTGTACATTCTTAATATTAACAGAAGACTTCATAGAACAACGCAGATTGCAGAACAGGCAAGTCTTGCCAAGACAAGATTCTTATCATCTATGTCGCATGATATAAGGACACCAATGAATGCTGTGATTGGAATGACCGAATTGGCACTCAGGCATATTGATGATAAAGATTATGTGAAAGAGTGTCTTGAAAAAGTATCAAATGCAGGTAGTCACCTTGTAACACTTATTAATGATATTCTTGATATTTCACAGGTTGAGAGTGGAAAAATGATGCTTAATCCAGCACCATTTTCATTAAATCGTGCAGTTGTCAATATTGAGAATATATTTGCACCAAAGGTAGAAGAAAAGAATCTTGATTTCAAAGTCAATGTACATGATATAGAGCATGACTGTATCATTGCAGATGAGTTGAGAATCAATCAGATATGCATTAATCTTCTTAATAACGCAGTGAAATATACTGATGTGAACGGAAGTGTTGTATTTGATGTCAGTGAAGAACCTGTTTCAGATAAAGACGGATATGTAAACCTTGTCTGTGTTATAGCTGATTCAGGAATTGGAATGTCAGAAGATTTCCAGAAAGAAATGTATGGTTCATTTGCACGAGAAAAAGATAGCAGAATAGATAAGATACAGGGTTCAGGTCTTGGTCTTGCTATTGTAAAACAGCTTGTTGATCTTATGGATGGCAGCATATTATGTGAGAGTATCTCTGGAGAAGGAACAAGATTTACGGTAAAACTTGAATTACCTGTTTCAGAGAAAGAAATTCAATCTATAGATGAACAGCCTGAGAGTGATAGACAGGCATCATATTATGCTTATGCCAGAGGCATGCATGTCCTTATAGCAGAGGATAATGATATTAACTGGGAAATTATTGATACTATGCTTGCGGATTATGGAGTTATATGTGACAGGGCAGAGAATGGTGTAGAGTGTGTTGACAGACTTGAGAACACACCGGATGGAGAGTATGACCTGATTCTTATGGATATCCAGATGCCTGTTATGAGTGGTAAAGAGGCAACAGTAATTATAAGAAAGAGTACAAGAGAATATGTGCGCAATATTCCAATATATGCCATGACTGCGGACGCATTTGCGGAAGATGTGAAGGAATGTATGGAATATGGTATGAATGGTCATATTGCAAAGCCTGTAGATATTAAGAAAGTTCTGGAGGCATTAAAGAAGGTACATGATAAGACGGAGGAAAGATAGTTGATTAAGAATATTATAAAAAAAGGAATGGCAGTTGCAGGATTATGTTCAATGATAGCAGCTTCGTTTACAGGCTGTGGGGCTAAAGAAGAAGTTAAGAATAATGATACATTTGAGCCAAGACTTGATACAGAACAGAATATTTCTTTGCAGATAGCCGGATTTATGGGAAACTTTGAAGCTCTTGACCAGGTTATTAATGCATTTAATGAAATATATCCTAATGTAACTATAAGTTATGAGCAGAATAATACACATCTTTTAAGAAATTACATTGACAATAATCAGGGAATAGATATATTCATGACAACTGATGAGAATGTAAGATACACAACCAACAAGGAAGATTATGTTGGAGATTATTGCGTTGACCTTTCATCTCAGGATATTGATTTTGGAGATGTTTCATCTGAGATAATATCTTGTGGTACAGTTGATGGAAAGCTTGTAAGAATACCTATATTAAAGAATCTGTGTGGTATGGCTGTTAACAAGACTTTACTAGAGAAGGAAGGACTTAATGTTCCAACTAATTATAGTGAATTCCTTGATGTCCTTGAGAAACTTAAGCAGAAGGGCTACACTCCGATTCAGGGAGCAGCTAATCATGTGTATTCAGAGCTTGTTATGAATATGGCTATGGACATGATTGCAACAGATGATTCATTAAGAAATGCAGTTGCTAATGGAGAATCTTTAGCAGCAGACAGGCTTACTGTTGTATTTGAAAGATTACAGACTATTATTGACAAAGGATATACAGATTACGATATTAATAAGGAACTTCCATCGGATAATTATGACGGTTCGATTATGAAGTTCTTTAATGGAGATGTTCCTTTCTGGGTATGTAATACAGAAAGTTTCAGTGGAACTAAGAAAAGAGAGTCTAAGTCAGAAGTTTTCAGCAGTAATAAGTTTGAATACGAATATATGTATGCACCAATGGGTGACAATGGAGCATATGAATTCATTGAGCCATGGTATGGATTCTCAGTATGTAAGGATAGTGATAATCTCGATTATGCTATAGAATTTATGAGATTTATGGTTAAACAGACACAGCTTAATACCATGGGCAATATAAAGGGTATGCCATCTATTGCTGTTAATAGTGATGATGCAAGATATCAGAGTATAAGCAAGGCTGAGAATATCCAGACAACATTTGCAAATGATGGAACAATAAGTAGTAATATGAAGAATATCTTCACTAATGTATGCAATTCATATGCAAAAGGAGAGTATGCGTCACCTAAGGATGCCGCTGATGCATTTGTTAAGGCATATGCTGAGAGTAATAAGTAATTATTAATATAAGTATTGGAGGAATCGGACATGTCACATATAAAGCTTGGAAGTCATGTAGGAATGGCAGGTAAGGAGATGTTTCTTGCTTCTGCGAAGGAAGCAGTTTCTTATGGTGCTAATGTATTCATGTTATATACAGGAGCACCACAGAATACAAGAAGAAAAGAGATAAGTGAGCTTAATATTGATGCTGGCTGGAAGTATGCCAAGGAGCATGGTATTGAGGAGATTATTGTTCACGCACCTTATATAATCAATCTTGCCAACACTGTAAAACCTGAAACTTATGAGCTTGCTGTTGAATTCCTTGAAAAAGAGATTATAAGAACTGCTGCCATGGGAAGCCATATTATGGTGCTTCATCCGGGAAGCCATGTCAATGCTGGTGTTGAAGCCGGAACTGCACAGATTATCAAGGGTCTTAACACAGTACTTAACCAGAATGATGATGATGTGTATATTGCACTTGAGACAATGGCTGGCAAGGGAAGCGAGATTGGCAGAACATTTGAAGAGATTAAGGCAATCTACGATGGTGTTGATAAGAAGGACAGATTAAGAGTGTGCTTTGATACATGCCATGTCAATGATGCAGGTTATGATTTGGTTAATCATTATGATGATGTATTCGCAGAGTTTGACAGGGTAATCGGACTTGACCAGATAGCAGTATTTCATATCAATGACAGCATGAATCCGCTCGGTGCGCATAAAGACAGACATGCCAACATTGACAAGGGAAATATCGGATATGAGACACTTCACAGACTTGTCCATGATGAGAGATTCTTAGATGTACCTAAGATTCTTGAGACTCCATGGGTTGCAGTTGAAGGAACAGATAAGAAAGAACCACCTTATAAGGAAGAGATTGCGTGGTTGTTAGAAGAATAATGTGAAAATGCTGTTTTTTCGTTTAATTATGATTTTTGAACCGTTTTTTTGTATTTATATTAGTACAATTTAATTATAATGGATTCATAATTATAATGAACGGAGGAATTGAATATGCTAAGACACAACAAATGTGCTTCAGCAATTATTGCATTTATAATGGCTGTTGCACTCATCTTCACTAGTTCTGGTATTGGCTCTCTTACATTTACGAAAGCCGATGATACCCAGACGATTTACTATAATGGTGAATCGGTTACTCTTTCAGAGCATGCATTATATGTAAATCAGAATTTAGCTTCTTCAAGTGGATATTCATATAAGACACTTCAGGAAGCGGTAGCTAATGCAATTTCTGGTACGAAGGATAATCCGACAGTTATTTACCTTGAGCCGGATGTTTATTGGACGGATGATTATACTAAGACAGAAGATCGTGATAAGGATGATCTTATTGGACTTATAATTCCACAGTCTTATATAACACTCGTTGGAATGACTGGCAATCGTGATGATGTAGTAATTGCATCGGACAGAGGACAGAATGCAGGAGCTAATGGTAACTTTAACACAATTGGTGTAGGCGACGGATTTCATGCAAAAGACCTTACAATCGGAAATTATTGTAATGTAGATCTTGTGTATGAAAGAGATACTACTAAGAACCATACTAAGAGACAGGAAGCTATTACACAGGCACAGGCTGTCACTAAAGCTCCTGGTATTACAGATATGGATGAATGGTTCTTTGAAAATTGTAACATTATATCAAGACTTAATCTTTTCTCAAGAGATGACAGACCTAAGCGTTCTCTTATAAAAGATTGTCATCTTGAATGTACAGATGATTCACTTGGAACCGGTTATATAACAATATTTGAAAATTGTACATTTAGTCTGTTTTCTAATACTCCTTGTGGTGGTGCATCATTCTATATGCAGGCATTCTTAGGATGTGAATTTACAACACAGTTATCAGATAATAAAACAATTACATTATGTAAGAATACAAAGCCATTTGCTTTTATTGACTGTGATTTTAAGGGCGACATGACTGGTATGGAATGGAAACAGAGCAATTTCTCTGATGATATAAGACAGATTGTTTCTAATAATACTCTTAATGGACAGCCATTAACAATCAGCCCTGATTATCCTGATTTATCTGTAACTCCTGATGAAGGGCAGATGAAAGCATTTAAATATAATGGGGAATATAATATATATAATCTCTTAAATGGTGCAGGTTATGATGAGTGGGATCCATTAAACCAGAAGGATTATATGCCAACTGGCACATGGAATATACAGTTTGACTATCCAGGAATCACTAAAGATGTTGTTCCTGAACTTCAGGGAAATGTATCTGATTCACTTCAGGTTACTCCTGTTGTTCTTGGTGGCAATGATAAGACTGTAACATGGAGTACAGAAGACGATACACTTGTTATTGAACCACAGGCTGATGGTACTGTAATAGTAAAGGGTGATAACTCAACATTAGAAAATAAGACAGGCTGTCTTGTTGCAACAGCAGCCAATGGTATGAAGAAGGTGTTACATTTTACAGTTATTCCTAAGGTATTTGAAGCACCTGTATTCTCAGAAAAACCTGTTTTATCAGCACCTGGGAATGGAACAATTAATGTAACCTATGCATTTGCAGATAACAGTGAGGCAGCTGATGAAAGTATAGTTAACTGGTATCGTGCTACTGACAAGGAAGGAACTGATAAAGTCCTTGTTGCACAGACAACATACGTTGATAGTGATGCTAAGCCATATTCTTCATATGTACTCAGATTAGATGATGTTAATCATTATATTATCTGTGAAGTTATACCAAAGCGTTCTAATTCAGTAGAAGGCAGTTCGGTATTTACTGCAGCTTCTGAACTTATCAAGTCAGCAGACGTAGCAGATGAACAGAAACAGTCATATAATGTTGATCTTGAACATCTTGCATATATTGAAGCTGAGAATGACACAGCAGAGAACAACTACGAATGGAAAAATACACTTGAAGCCGGTAACTGGTATGGAGGATTCTATCTTCCTGCTGAATACAGAGAAGGTGGAGAGTGGAGCGACAAAGCATATAATCCTGTATCAGGCGAACTTCCATATACATATGCACAGGGTGCATCAGGAGCGGCAGGAACTACAGGACTTCAGACAACTACACAGGGCGCAAGACTTGTATATGTTGATGATACTGCACGAAAAGATATGTCTATGACACTGACCCTCTCTCCTCATAAAACAGGAGCACAGGGCTTCGGAAGTGCTAAACAGTTCATGGATATTTATTTCAAATATGATGCAAAAACAATGACAGGTTATGGCTTAAGAATTACAAGAGTACCATCTATAAGTGATCCGGCACTTAGCAGTTTTGCAGCCAAGTCATGTACATTTACATTGATGGAATATAAGAATGGAGTTGCAATTCCACTTGAAGATTCAGTGGTATCAACAGCATTTCTTCCGGGATGTACTATTAAGCTTGATGTGACTGGCAATACTTTCACAGCAGATGTTACAACAACATCAGCTCAGGATTCAGCAAGCAGCATCATGCCACATGAAGTACATTTAAGCCATGTATTTGAAGGAGAAGTAAACAGCTACAGTGGAATAGGATTCCAGCATACAGGTACTGCTGGTGCAGGAAAGTCAGGAAACAGAGTAACTATTCATTCTGTAAGTGTAGATTACAAGGGTGTAACAGGAGAAGTTATTGACGTACCAGGTAATGATATCAATAACGGCAATGATGATGTTAATAAAGGTACAGATGACAGTGCAGATGTTCCAGATAGTTCAGTTGATGTAGTGCCAACAGGAGATTCATCTGATATGAGAATTCTCATTATGTTAATGGCAGTGTCAGGATTAGCAATTGGAATAACTGCAGCAAAATCAAAAAATTCTCTAAAAGCATTTAAATAGCATTAAAGCTTTATATTATTAAAATAAAATAATCAGCCCCGTCTGTTGTGTATCATATATGGTATATGACAGACGGGGTTTTAATATGTGGAAAATTCTGCTAAACTGTATGAAAGTAAGTTGTGAAAGGCGGGATAATATGTCAATACCAGCAAGTGAAGCAAAGGCAAGATTAATAGAGGGTAATAAAAGATTTATTAATGCAACAAGTAATCCGGGAGATGTTTCATTGGAAAGACGAGTTGAAACACTAAAGAATGGTCAGCACCCATATGCAATTGTTCTGTGCTGTTCGGATTCAAGGCAGGTACCGGAAGCTATATTCTCAGCAGGAATAGGAGAGCTTTTTGTTATCCGTGTAGCAGGAAATGTTGTGGATTCTCATCAGCTTGGCAGCATTGAATATGCCGCAGACCATCTTGACTGTAAGCTGGTAGTTGTGCTTGGACATAATCATTGTGGAGCGGTGGAAGCAGCAATAAAGCATGACCCTGACGGACATATCAAGTATATAACTGACGATATCAGGGAAGCTATTAAAGAAGAGAAGGATGAATATATTGCAACATATCTTAATGTAAAGCACAGCGTTAAGGTGATAGAGGAAAACACGGATATGAAGCTTCTTGAGGAGAAAGGTCTTGAAGTTATCGGTGCTGTGTATCATCTTGAAGATGGACATGTGGAGTTTCTCGACTAGAGAACAGCTTAGAACTCACGAAATAATCTTGGAGTAAATAATGGACCAATGTAATGTTATAAGACTGAATAATTTAATATCTTACATATCCCCGACGGAGAATCCTTTATCTGCTAATGTGGTGATGATACAGGGAAAGGAAGCCCTGTGGCTGTATGATGTTGGCAATCATCCTGATATTCCACAGGTGGTAGAACAATTCCGTGATGGAAGAAATGTTAATGTTATATTGTCACATTTTCACGAAGACCACACAGGCAGCCTGCCGGATATAGCATGCAATGAAATATATCAAGGAAAGTACACTTATAGACACACGGGAAGAGGTGTCGTTGTACAGGAGGACATATATATTCAGGACGGGGATGTGTCACTTCATATATTTCAATTGCCATCAAGCCATGCAAAGGGGTGTGTCGCGTTGGAAGTTAACGAAGAGTGGTGTTTTCTTGGCGATGGTTTATATGCAATGCAGAAGTGCGGACATAATCTGTACAATACAGGCATATTAAAAGAAGAAATAAATGTATTGCAGAATGTTAAGGCAGAGAAGTTCATGCTGAGCCACAGAACGCCTTTTGAGAAGCCGAAGGGGATTATTATGAGGTGGCTTGGTGAGATATATGGCAGAAGAGATAAGGGAGAGGTGTATATTGAGGTTTAAGACATTTGCAATGATGCTGATAATAATACTGGCAGCTTGCAGAAGAGATATTTAATAAACAACAGATGGGAGAATATATGGCAGTATATGTGATATCAGATATTCATGGAGAATATGGGAAGTTTATGGAACTGTTGGATATAATACATTTTTCAGATGAAGATATATTGTATGTGCTGGGAGATGTTGTTGACAGAGGAAAGAACCCGGTAAAGACGCTTCTTAAAATGATGGAAATGCCAAATGTTATACCTATAGCAGGCAACCATGAACAGATGATGCTTGAATGTATGTCGGTTCTTATTAAGGAAGTAGAAGATGAGAATTCTATCAAAGAATTTGCAGAAAAGTTTAGTGACGATATGTTCCAGAAGCTTTATGCATGGCAGAGAAATGGTGGGATTGCCACTACTGATGAGCTGAGTAAGCTGGATAATGAGACAAGAAGAGATGTACTTGATTATGTGGAGGATTTTTCATGGTATGAAAAGGTAGAGGTTAATGGGCAGAAGTATCTTCTTGTGCATGGAGGACTTGGAAACTTCGATATTAAGAGGGATATTGATGATTATTCGCTTGATGAACTTGTATGGTCAAGGGCTGATTATGATGTCAGATATTTTGATGATGTAATAACTGTCACAGGGCATACACCAACCCTGTATATTGAGGGCAATCCAAGACCAGGATATGTGTACAGAAAGAATAATCACATCGATATTGACTGTGGTGCATATCTGCCGGGTGGAAGGCTTGCAGCAATATGTCTGGATACAGGTGAAGAATTTTATTCCCGTGGAAATGATGAAGAGTTAATATAACAAACGGAGGCACACATGACAAAATATCATTTTATTATAATCGGTTCAGGCTGGAGGGCATTATATTATGTACGCGTAGCAAAGGCTTTGCCGGAAATATTCTGTCTTGACGCAATGTATTGCAGGACACAGGAGAAGGCGGGCATGATTGCCAGTCAGTATAAGATACATACAACTACATCTATAGAAGAATGTGCGGCATATAAACCGGATTTTGCTGTTGTTGCTGTCAAAAAGGATGCCATATGTGATGTTTCAATGGAATGGCTTGACCGTGGAATAACTGTTTTGTCAGAGACTCCGGCGGCACTTGATACAGATTCGCTTAATAAACTGTATTCTTATTACAAATGTGGTAAAAAACAGGTGGTTGCTGAACAGTATAGGGAGTATTCTAGTATTAAAGCAACACTAAAACTTATTAATGAAGGAATTATTGGTGATGTCAGTTGTGCCAATGTATCACTGGCGCACGAATATCACGGAATGAGCCTTATCAGGGCATTTCTTGGAATTAAGCCGGGAGAGAAGTATACAGTTTCAGCTAAGACATACGAATTTCCGACAACACAGACTCTTACAAGATATGATAGATTTACAGATGGAAGGGTTGCAGGTAAGAAAAAATGTGTTGCCACATTTGAATTCGAGAGCGGCAAAGTGGCATGGTATGATTTTGATTCGGAGCAGTACAGGTCACCAATCAGGAAGAATACGCTTAAAGTTCAGGGTGTTAGAGGTGAGTTGATTGACGACTGCGTATATTATCTTGATGAGAATAATGAAGGTCAGGCTGGCAGAATCATAACGGATTCACATGTGATTAATACAGGAAATTCTAATCCTAATTTTGAGAAGATTCGTGAAATCAAAAAGATTTCATTTAATAATAAGATTATATATGAGCCGGAATTTGGCTTGTGCAGGCTGTCAGAAGATGAAACAGCAATCGCAGTGATGATGAAGAATACGGCAGAGTATAGCAGAGAAAATGCGCCTGCACCATACAGCATGGAAGATGCTCTTGCAGATGCATATGCTGCTATTTTGCTTAAGAAGGCTGTTGAAACCGGAGAAGTGGTGTGCAGTTAATTGAAACGGGGTACATGATATGCATAATGAATTGTTGAATGTCGCACTTATAGGTGTTGGAAATGTTGGAAAGAAATATGCGAGAATGATAACAGCAGGAGAAGTTCCACATATGAAATTATCAGCCGTTGTTATTAGAAGAGATGAGCTTATGGAATGGGGCGAATCACTTGTCAATACTGATGGTGAGAATGCAAGGATATTCAGAAGCACAGATGATTTATTTGAGGCAGGAGATTCATGTTATGATGCGGTTATTATAGCAACTCCTCATAAGACACATAAAGAACTGGCTTTAAAAGCATTTGTAAAAGGGAAAGCAGTGTTATGTGATAAACCGGCAGCAGCTGATATAGGAGAAGCGCTTGCAATGCAGAAAGCTGCAAGTGAAAGCGGCAGAATATATGGAATGATATTTCATCAGAGACTTTATCCTAAATACCTCAGGATTAAGCAGATGATTGACAGTGGTGAGTTAGGAGACATAAAGCGGGTATGCCTTATTAATTCAAGGTATTTAAGAACCTCGTATTATCATAAATCCGGCTCATGGAGAAGCAGCTTCGCAGGTGAAGGAGGAGGCGCGCTTATCAATCAGGGACAGCATATTCTTGATATGTACCAATATCTGTTCGGCATGCCGCAGAAGCTTTTTGCTGCTATTCCATTTGGCAAATACAACGACTTTATAGTAGATGATGAGGCTACTATCGTTATGGAATATGACAATGGAATGACAGGCACATTTATATTATCCACAGGCGAAGCCTGCCATGAAGAGAGACTTGAGATTATAGGAACGAAAGCAAGAATTCTGCTTGAGGACGATACGCTCACTATTACAAGGCACAGAGATGTCTGTGAGTACATTAAGAACGAAGAAGTCAACTCAAGACAGAATATGACATTTACAGAAGAAACTATCCGGTTCGAGAAGACACCTGAACCATATGCAGAGTTACTTGAGAATTTTGCAAATGCGGTGCTTAAAGATGATGAGTTGTATCTGACAGTTAAGGGCAGTGAGGGAATCAATTCTCTTATGCTGTGTGCGGGGGCTTATTATTCAGCATGTAAGGGCATAAAAGTTGAACTGCCGCTCGATGCCGCAGATTATAAAGAATTGATGGACGAACTGATTAAGAAAGAAGAGAAAGTTTTATGAAGCCTAAATCAGAATTAAGTAAACAATTATATAAATTAATGCTGCAGAGAGGTTATGAGGCAAATTTCTGTGATATTGTCACTAAGAATCTCAATACTGACTTTACAGCCAGCCGTATGATTGGTTATCTCTATCATTATGACCACCCACCAGTTGAAGAAATAGCTGATGAGATGATTTCTATCCTAAGCGACAGAAACCGTATTATGCAGAAAAAAGAACTTGAAGAAACTAACGCCAGATGGAACGATTTTCTGCTTCACGGATTTAATGAAGAATAAGGAGAATTTGTCACAGAGATGGAAATAAAAAGTGGTATATAAATGGATTGCTAATCTGACCATATAAATTTAACTCAAAATGACAATGTACACATGTCACTTTATCTGCTATTCTTATGTGCAACCGAGATATGTTGATATGGGAGGCAGATAAAATGGAAGCACAACAGACAGTACAGCAAGGTATTAAGAAGGAAGGATTTCACATCACTGTAACACAGATGTGTATAACAGCGGTATTTATGGCACTCACATGTGTTGCAACAATGGTGGTACAGATTCCTATTCCTTTGGGATATGCTCATTTGGGAGATAGCGTAATACTTATATGTGCATTTTTCTTCGGACCAGTTGTTGGTGCACTCGCAGGAGGAATTGGTTCTGCGATGGCAGATATATTAACTGGATTTGCAGTATGGGCAGTTCCAACACTTATAATAAAGACAATCATGCCAATAATAGCATGTGCGATATTTGGCAATATGAAGAGTAAGCTTGACAGATGTAAGGTTATTTCAGTAAAGGGAATTGTCGGTGCAGTAGTTACATTACTTTTCATGACATTAGGATATGTTATATTTGGTGCAATAATAGCAGGCAGTTTTGCTGCAGGTTTAGCTTCAGCACCAGGACTTCTTCTTAAGTCAGTAGTTAATATGGTTGTATATCTTTTCGTGGCAACAGGAATGTCTAAGATTCTTGGCAGAAATAATAATTGATTACAAGTAGAGGGGAATAGATATATAGTCTATAGGGTGATGCTTTCGGGCATCACCCTTTTTCGGTTTGATGTTATTTCTGTAGGGGGAGGATATCGTCTCAAGGGGCTGTTGAAAAGTCATGTATATCGGAGAGAGATTGTGTTAATTGGATGTTAAAGTGTTAATTGGACGTCGAAGCAGAGGAAAGGCACGTTGGAAGTCCAAAAGGAGCAAGAAAACGTGTCAGAATGGACGTCGGAGCTGTGGGGAAGCAAGCAGAAGTCCAAAGTGTGAGAGGAAACGCGACGGATTGGACGTCGAAGCGGATGAAAGGCATGTGGAAGTCCAAAAGGAGCAAGAAAACGTGTCAGAATGGACGTCGAAGCTGTGAGGAAGCAAGCAGAAGTCCAAAGTGAGTGAGAAAACGCGATGGAATGGACGTCGAAGCTAGGGGAAAGCAAGCAGAAGTCCAAAGTGGGAGAGGAAACGCGATGGATTGGACGTCGAAGTCGAGTGGAGATAAGCAGAAGTCCATTCCAACACAATGTCTGAATTTCCTAAAGGAAATAAAATACAACATGATACCTATCAGTAGTCGCAAATCTAAATTCCTTATAGGTCGAAAGTGATAACGACTAATATGTTAGTTGCAAAATGCACCTATAAAGTAACTATAATCAGGAATCTTATAGGAAATTCAATTCCAAAATCACATTTTGGACAGCATAAGAGGAAAAATCAGCCTATAAGATGAAATATATTTATTTTCTTATAGGAAGCCTCTCTTCCGAACGCCAATATTCCAAGAAAAAATACAAAAAGCCGCTGACAATTCAAGTCAGCGGATTTCATCAAGTTAACATATAAGGCGAGGGTTGCAATAATTAGGAATGAACGGCAATCGACAAGCAATAATATCAGTAATATCAATAATATCAGCATATGTCAGAAATCATCAGTAGATATCCCCAATCACCGATGATGACAGAGATGTTTGTCAGCATACATTGCAGAGTCTGCATTTTTCACGATTTCGATAATATCGCTGCCTTTGCCGGAGGCGACCCCAACGGCACTTGATATATCAATGGATATATCGGCACTTGATTTTACAAGTTCGTCTTTAACAGCAGAGGTTATGTAGTCAGATTCGTTGTCATGAGGGTTATCAATTATCATTACAAATTCATCACCACCGAATCTGTAAATACGGCGGCGTTCATTTGAATGAGAATATAACACAGAAGCGAGAGCTGATAGTGCTTTATCACCGAATTCATGTCCATATGTGTCATTAATGGTTTTAAGATTATTAAGATCCCAGAAAATAACAGTAATATTATCGACATTAGGGTAATATATGGAAACCATTTCATTGTATTTGTTTTTGTTAAAGAGCTTGGTTAAAGAATCAGTTTCTTTAAGATATGTAAGCTGGGCAATTCGAGCAGCATCATGCTGGCTGCTGGTAACAATATATTGCATCATGAATGTAAAAAGAAGAAGCATCATGCAACGTGGAATACCAGCAAATACAAGTATTATAAATACAGGATTTTCATTGTAAGTAAAACTGCCGCCATTGGCAATAATGTTAAGATACCAGTTTTTCTGGTGTGTTCCTGCAATAAGAAGATTGATGTCCATTATACCAAAGTAATAATTAAGTACAGAGCTTACAATAAGTGTTATTGCGCTTAATATATATGTGTACCATAACAGTGAACGCTTTCTGTAATGTCCGGCAAAAAGAAGCGGAAGTACAGAAAGAAGAATTGCATGATATGATAAAAATGTGATTAAAATACCGGTAATTATACATATCTGTGTCATTGCAATGTATTTGTAGGCAGGCTTGGACAAGTCGCCCTTTACCATAATAAGAATTATGGGAATAAATAATACAATTGATGAGCCTATAACCATAGACATTATGCGGTTGTCAAGTTCAAATATTCCAATTATATTAAGCAGCCATATCAGTAATTCAACTCCGATAAAAAGAAGAATACCATAAAGAGTGTATTTATTAGAGGTGATTTCCTGATAGGCAAGTTCTTGTTCATATTGAGTATTAAAATTATCCATGTCAAAATCCTTACATTAATAAAGTTCATTTTCCAGTTTTTTCAACTCTTTCAATTCCCTTATAGTGAAATATCCGCACACAATAGCGGCGGCAGCGTCAGCTATAGGACCGGCATACATTACACCGTCAATTCCCATGAAAATAGGAAATATAATAATCAGTGGCAGAAGGAAAAGAATCTGCCTTGTAAGTGACATAAATACACCAAGCTGAGATTTGCCTATTGAATTGAAAAAGTTCGAAGTTACAGGCTGGATTCCGTTAACGATTGTCAGGAACATGTATATTCTGAAATATCTTTCAGAAAACTTAAAGTACAGGTCACTTCCGTTACCAAATATGCTGATAATCTGTCTTGGGAATATCTGGAAGCATGCAAATGCAACTAAAGACAAGGCAGAAGCTGCACCAAGTGCAAGAAGATAAGTCTTTCTTACACGGGCGTATTTCTTTGCACCATAGTTAAAACCTATAACTGGCTGAGTTCCCTGAGATATTCCGATAACAAATGACATGAAAATCATATTAACTTTAGTTATAATTCCGGCGCAGGCGAGTGGAATATCACCGCCGTATATTGACTGCGCGCCGTAGTGTGACAGAGTATTGTTCATAACAATCTGTACAACAGTCATTGCAATCTGGTTAAAGCATGCGCTTGCACCAAGAATAAATATTTTCTTGCAATGCTCAAACGATACGACAAAGCTTTCTCTGCCAAGTTTGATTGTCTTAAAATGAAACATATAACGCAGGCTGATTGAAAATGAAATTATCTGGCCTGTAATTGTGGCAAGAGCCGCACCTGTCATTCCCATGTTGAAAACAAAGATAAACAACGGGTCAAGAATAGTGTTCACAATAGCACCGACAAGCATGGAAGTCATTGAATAGCGTGGACTTCCGTCTGCAAGGATAAGCTTGCTCATTCCGGTATTGGCAATTAAGAATGGGAAGCCAAATGCAGTGATTCTCGTATATGCCTTTGCATATGGAAGAACATCTTTCGTTGCTCCAAAGAATTTAAGCATTGGTGTTAAGAATATAGTTGTTACAAGAAACAGAAATACTCCAAACACTGCCATAAGCACAATGCCGTTGCCGGCATATTTTTCTGATTCGTGTTTTTCCCCGGCACCAAGGTGCAGCGAGAAGTTAGTGGCACTTCCTATACCAAGAAGAAGTGAGATAGCTGTACATGTTGTTGACAGTGGAAATGCGATGTTAGTAGCAGCATTTCCAAGCATGCCGATTCCCTGACCGATGAATATCTGGTCGACAATATTATAAAGTGCAGTCACAAGCATTGAGATTATGCATGGAATTGCAAAGCCGACAAGCAGAGTAGATTCTTTTTTATATCCAAGCGGATTATCTTTCGTATTCATAGTCGTTGACTGATTACTCATAATAAAACCTCTTAATTATCTATAAAATTATCCGTAAAATTGTTAAGAATGATGCATTTGATATCATAACATATTATGTTAATAAATGTGTAGGGTGATTTTTAAAATGTGCTGTTATATGTTTCGTATCTGTGATATAATTCATGTCGATGTAAACATATAAAGCCGGAGGGAAATATGGATAATTATACTATTAACACAAAATGTGTTCAGGCTGGCTATACCCCTGGAAATGGTGAGCCAAGACAGATTCCTATAATCCAGTCTACTACATTTAAGTATGACACAAGCGAGGATATGGGAAAGCTTTTTGATCTTGAAGCAAGTGGATATTTCTATTCAAGACTTCAGAATCCAACTAACGATTATGTGGCAGCCAAGATAGCAGCCCTTGAGGGAGGAAGCGCGGCAATGCTTACTTCATCAGGACAGGCAGCTAATTTCTTCGCATTATTTAACATTTGCGAAGCTGGAAGCCATATAGTAGCGTCATCTTCTATATATGGAGGAACATTTAACCTTATTGATGTTACTTTAAAGAAGATGGGAATTGAAGCAACATTTGTTGACCCTGACTGCACAGAGGAGGAACTTAATGCTGCGTTCAAGGACAACACAAGAGCAGTATTTGGTGAGACAATTGCTAATCCTGCACTTACAGTATTAGATATTGAGAAATTTGCAAATGCAGCACATGCTCATGGTGTACCTCTTATTGTCGATAATACATTCCCAACACCAGTTAATTGCAGACCATTTGAATGGGGAGCAGATATCGTAACACATTCAACAACTAAATATATGGATGGACATGGAGCAGCTCTTGGCGGTGCTATCGTAGACAGTGGAAAGTTTGACTGGATGGCTCATGCAGACAAGTTCCCTGGACTCTGCACACCGGATGAATCATATCATGGAATTACATATGCCGAGAAGTTTGGTAAGGAGGGCGCATTTATAACAAAATGTACTTCACAGCTTATGAGAGATTTAGGCTGCATGCAGTCTCCACAGAATGCATTTATCTTAAACCTTGGACTTGAATCACTTCATGTGCGTATGCCAAGACATGTAGAAAATGGACAGGCTGTTGCTGAATTCCTTGAGAAGCAGGATAAGGTTGAATTCGTTAATTATCCGGGACTTCCATCTAATAAATATTATGAAACAGCTAAGAAGTACCTGCCTGACGGTGGCTGCGGAGTAGTTTCATTCGAGTTAAAGGGCGGAAGAGAGGCTGCTGAGAAGTTCATGAAGAACTTAAAACTTGCAGCTATCGAAACTCATGTTGCAGATGCGAGAACATGCTGCCTTAACCCTGCAACATCTACACACAGACAGATGAATGATGAGCAGCTTGCTGCAGCAGGAATTCCAGCAGGACTTATCCGTATCTCATGCGGTCTTGAAGATAAGAAGGATCTGATTGCGGATATTGCACAGGCTTTGGAAGCTATCTGATTTTAATACAGAATTAAAATGTTTTATAT